>CAZDYO010000130.1:0-6559 GCA_964509555.1 uncultured Acidimicrobiales bacterium | reverse complement strand
TTCCGAGCAGCAGGCTCTGGCGGCCAAGGAGAACGCCAATATCGAGCGGATCTCGGCGCTCTCCACCGCCAGCCTCGCCAAGTCACCAGATCTCGCCATGCTCCTGGCCTTGGAGGCCAATCGCCGTCGCGACGACATCGCCACGCAATCCGTATTGCATCGCTCCATCGCCGCTCGGCCGTCGGTTGTGCGTCTGTTCCCCGGCCAGTTCGGGGATGCCACTCTCACGGCGTTCAGCCGCGACTCCAAGGTCGCGGTGGCGTGGTCTCAGTCACTCGACGAAGGTCGCTTACAAATCTTCGATCCGAGGACAGGAGATGTGCTGGGCCCCGAGTACACATCCGACGTCGGTGTGGAGGAAGCAACAATCTCGGGTGACGGCATGGTCGTGGCCGTAGCGTTTGGTGACGGATCGATTCGTTTCATCAACGCCGATGGAGAAGAGATCGCGCCCTCTACCACCACCGGTGGAGTCTTCTTCAGGATGTCTCTCGACAGGACCGGCAGTCGGTTTCTGGTGAGCACCGAGGAATTCACAAAGGTCATCGATGTTGGCAGCGGAACTGTGCTGTCGACCCACCTTGCGGAAGCCGACTCCGAGGTCGGTCCCGACGATGCCTTCGGTGCGGTGCTGTCGAACGACGGGTCGTATTTCGTGATCGCCTTTGCCGGTGAGGTTCCGGCAACCGCCCCGGGTGAGGTTTATCGACAGACGGGCGATCCCGTAAGGTCGGGCTACGACGTGGTCGATGCCGAGACCGGTGAGCGGTTGGAACGTGTGGATGGGGACAAAGTGACCGCGTTGGCGTTATCTGCTCAGGATCTTCTTGTCGTGGGATACAAGCACGGCACGGTCGAGGTGAGAGATGTGGTGAGCGGCGCACCGTCGGACTTCCTCCGGGGACCCGACGAGGCTGTCGTCGCGGTCGGAGCCTCGCTTGATGGGACGATCATTTCTGCCGACGCCGAGGGCACAGTGAGTTTCCGCTCCAGAGATGGGTCGACCAGGTTCAAACCCCTGTCCATGGGTGGCGAGATACATCGGCTCGCAGCGTCCATCACAGGCGTGGCCGTGATGTCGTTGCGCGGGGCAGGCACAGCGGTGGTGGACCCAGCGGCGTCGGTATTGGTCGACTCGCGGCAACGAACGAGTCAAATGGTCAGTCTCGTACCAGCCTCGCCGTACCAGTCGTTTTTGTCCGACGACAGCATTTCCGCTCAGCTTCGTCGTCTTTCCAATAACGAAGTTGTGGTCGACTACCTGATCGAGGAGCTCTATCCGAACGGATACGGTGGCTCAGACGGATTCGTCTCATCGGATGGCGAATGGGTGCTCCACTGGCAGGCGTCCGGGCCGATTTGGATGGTCTCCAGCCTGCGAGAGCACCGTCAGTACGCAGTCGACTACGCGTCGGCCTACGCAGACGCCGTGGGTGGACCGTTCCCAGACACGAATCGCACTGCAGCAAGGCCGGCACCCGGTGGGGAGAAAGTGATCCTCAGCACCCGCTCGTTGCTTGGCGGACCGGCGGTGGCGTTCTGGATTGACTCGGAGACCAGCGAGGTGATCTCCGGCCCACTCGAATTCGACGGCGGGGGTCGTCCAATGGTCATGGACGACGGAACGGTGGTCATCGGAGATAGCACGACCACAATCAAGATTCTGCCGCCGACTCTCGACACACCTGCTGTGGTGGTGCCGGGCACGGAAGGATTCGAGGTGCTCGACAAGGACGAAAATTCGCGCTTGGTGTTGATCGGCGCGTCGAACGGCAGGGTTGGGCTTGTGGATGTCGAGGAGGCCACCGTCAGGTTCCTGCAGGACGCAACCGGGAATCTGTCCGCCGGAGCATTCTCCCCCGATGGCCGCCAGGTGGTCGTGTCCTCTCTCGCCGATGGTGCTCAGATACTCGACATGGCGACAGGTCAGCGCATAGGTGTGCCGATTAACTTTGATTCGTTCGTCCCGCTTGACCTCGCCATCTCCTGGTCCGAGGACGGCAAGGGCATTTGGATAGGTACCGAGTCAGGGCCGGTCCGCTTCGCCGCCGACCCGGCGGCCTGGCGCGACATCGCCTGCGGGATCGTGAACCGCGAACTCACCCCCGACGAATGGCGCTCGTTCGTGTCAGATACCGAACCCCAGGTGAGTTCCTGCGTATGAAGCACCCAATCGGTGCGGGGCGGATCCGCACGTGCCTCTCAGGTGCTGACCTTGCCCGAGGTGCGCTGGTGGAGACGCTCGGCATGGGGATTGAGACCGATGAGGTGTGCGTCTATGTCGCGGTCGGCGAAGCGGGCCACCACCGCATCGAGGGCCGCGACTGCCGACGTGTCCCAGATTCGGGCCGCGCTCAGATCGATCTCGACCCGCGAGACCTTGACCGCGTCGTAGTCGAACGCGTGGACGAGATCGTTGGTGGATGCGAAGAAGAGCTCGCCGCTGACCGCGTACAGCCGCTCGACGTTGTCGGGGTCGACGACGCTGGTGACCTTGACGACACCCGATACGTGCCGGGCGAAGAACACCGCTGACAGCACCACTCCGATGACGACGCCGTAGGCCAGGTTGTGCGTGATAACGACGATCGCCACGGTCGCGACGGTGACCGCGGTTTCGGTGCGCGGCGCCGCCCGCAGGTTCGACGGACGGATGCTGCGCCAGTTGAACGTGCTGACCGACACCATGATCATCACCGCCACCAGGGCCGCCATCGGAATCCGGGCTACGAGACCGCCGAGCCCGAGGATCATCACCAGAAGGAACACGCCGGAGGCGAGAGTGGACAGCCTCGTCCGGCCGCCGGATCGGTGGTTGATCATCGATTGGCCGATCATGGCGCAGCCGGCCATGCCGCCGAGGAAACCGGTGGCGATGTTGGCGATGCCCTGACCACGGGACTCGATGTTCTTGTCCGAGGTGGTCTGGGTCAGATCGTCGAGCAGCTGGGCGGTGAGCAGCGACTCGAGAAGCCCGACAAAGGCGAGAGTGATCGCGAACGGAAGGACGATGCCGAGGGTCTCGAACGTGAACGGCACGTCCGGCAGGCTCAGCCCCGGCAGCGCACTCGGCAACTCGCCCATGTCGCCCACTGTTGGCAGGGCGAGGTCGAATCGCATCGCCAGTCCCGCGAGCACGACGATGGCGGCGAGCGGCGACGGCACTGCCGTGGTGAGCCGTGGCAGGACGTAGATGATTGCGAGCCCGGCCGCTATGAACGCGAGGTTCAGAGGGAGCTGCGAGGTGCCGGTCCCTTCATCGGTGAGGAAGATGTGGGGCACCTGGGCGAGGAAGATGAGGATGGCGAGCGCGTTCACGAAACCGACCATCACGGTGCGGGGCACGAAGCGCATGAGCGAGCCGATGCCGAGGTAGCCGAGACCCACCTGGATCACGCCGGCCAGCACGGTGGCGGCGAAGAGGTAGGCGAGGCCGTGCTGCTCCACCAAGGGAACAAGGACGAGGGCCATCGCTCCGGTAGCAGCCGAGATCATGCCGGAGCGACCACCAGCGATGGAAATGATGATCGCTATGGAGAACGAGGCGTACAGTCCGACTTTCGGGTCGACGCCGGCGATGATCGAGAACGAGATCGCCTCGGGGATCAGCGCGAGGGCGACCACCAGACCGGACAGGAGATCGGTTCGGGGGTTGGCGAGCCAACCCGCGTGGGCACGGCTGCGCCATGAGCGCGGCAGTGCGATGGATTTGGGGGATGTCATTTACAAACCTTGGGTGAGGGGCGGCACGTCGCCGCCGGCACCGTCAAACCCGAGGTCCTTCCGCGCCAAACCGCAAGGGTACGGCACCGCGTCCCAATGGAGGCCACGCCGGGGGTTGAGTTGGTCACACTGCAGTCCGTAGTGCCGTTTCTCACTCATCCCGCGGGGTTTTCGCGGGGTTCGACAGACAGATGGTCGGCCACGCTGACCATCTGATTGGTAACCGCTCACAGTGTCCGTAGCGGACACGCCGCAGTCGTCCGCGCTCCACTCGCTCCAGCGTCGAGACTGCCTGCATCCAGCTCGTCGCCACTCCCCAACGCCTCCTTGACGACATATCCCCGGAAGTGGAACCATCCGAACAGGCGATGGCGAGGAGCGGACATGATCTCGCAGCGGAAGGGTTCGGCCATCGACAAGATAATCCTGCGGCATGTAGTGACCACAGACGTTGTGGACGCGTGATCGGATGAGGCTCGAGGATCCCGCGGTCCTTGGCAGTGAGCGTGCATCATCGATTTGTCGCGGAGGGTTTCGACGCGGCATCGGTCGCGATTCCGCCAACCGCCGCACCTTTACAAGGCATGACGAACACACACGACGCCACCACATCCGACCAGAGCGCGCTCCCCGACCCGGAGACCCGGCCCACCATCACCATCGACGAAGCCGCCGAAGCCCCGCAAGAGCGCCGCGGCTACACGGCCACTCATGACACTTGGTCACATTCAGACCCACAGAATCGGCTCCTGCGGAAAACCGTCTGAGCACTAGATGTGCACTCGAGTCCACATGCAGCGAGCACCCCGCCAGGCCAGCCGAGCGAGGTTGGGGCGATGGTCGGACGCTACGAGACCGGATCGATCAATCCGGCCAGGAGCCGTTCGGCGGCAGCAACCAGTGGGGGTAGATCATGATCTACCGTTGCTGCGACAATTCTGTGCGCTGTGTCGAAATACCGATGTGTCAGATGGTCACGCATCCCAGCGACGTCGGGCCACGGAACATCTGGTTCCTTGCCGAGTAGTTCCGGATCGATATCTTTGACGGCCTCGCCGATCTCGATAAGACGGACCCTGACCGCGTCGAAAACCATGCCGTCGTCGAGACCGCCACGAACAAGATGTGCGGTGATTGCTGCGGCGGCAGCAACGATGTCTTCGAGGCGATCCCGGTCCCGTCTCACAACGGAATCGCCTCAGCCAAGATCCGGCTTGCCAGCGCAGGCTTGATGCTCCCGGCCGGCACAACATCGACATCTCGGCCGAGGATCTTCGCCAACTCACGCTCCAACGCCACCAACGATACGAGCCCCACATCAGCATCGAGATCTACCAGAAGATCAATGTCGCTGGAGTCGGTATCGGTCCCCCTCGCGCTACTGCCGAACACACGCACATTGCGCGCACCTCGGCGCGCCGCCGTGTCGATCACTGCCCGACGGTGACGACGCAGCCGCCTACCCGTCGCTGTTGCAGGAATTCCTCTCACCGCGCCAGGAATCTGCACCGCCTCGACTTGCAGGCGATGCCCGGTGGCCTTGACCAGCCTCGCCAACACGGCGACGCCAGGCTCACGCCTACCATTCTCATAGGCGCTGATCACCGACTGCGCCACACCAACACGGCGCGCCAACTCGGTTTGAGACAACCCGGCACGTAGACGAGCCTCACGTATCACCACACCACAATCAATACTCACGAAATTGATCGTATAGCGAATCGTATATTAGATCAACCGTCTAGACAGTCTGGTGACATTGCCAAAGATGCAGGCCCCTTCGCCGAAGCCGCCGAGCTTCTCGGCATATGTCGCGCGTCGATGTACCGGGCCGCCAACGCCGGCGAATGCCCGACCGTGCGCATCGGACGACGCATCCTGGTCAAAACCGCGCCGTTTCTACGCATGATCGGGGCCCTCGACGAACCCGCCGAAGCCCCGAAAGTGCGCCGCGGCTACACGCCCCGATCGTGACGCGAAGCGACGGTCTGCGACAAGAAGCGCCAGATTGGCGGAGTCGGCTACTACGCCGCGCCCAACTCCGCCTGGTGGCGCAAATGCGAGGCTCTCTTAGCGATGAGTCTCTCCATGTAGCGACCCAGAGCAACTCGGTCCACCAGCGCGCCGATCGGGCCCAGCGGCGATGCGAACGTGACGTGGTCAATCATTTCCGTGTGTCCGTTGTCGATGAGGAAGCGGTGCTCATGGCGAAATCGTCGAAATGGCCCACGAGTCTGCTCGTCGATGAAAGAGTGGGGCTCGTCCATTTCGGTAATCTGAGCAGTCATTCGAAAGCGAAGCCCGAAGTGGCGAGCGCTCCAGGTCACCTCGTCGCCGAGTCGAAGAACTCCGCCGGGCGGAAGTGGCCCGATGACGCGCTCCCCTGAGCGTGACATTGAGCGGATGTGCTCCTGGACATTGAGGCAAAGGCTCATGACGTCGTCCGGACTCGCATGAATTCTCGTTCTTATCTCGAATTCCGATGCCATGTCCCCGAGAATAGGTCGGCCCGGGTCATCTATTAGACGATTAGTTTCAAGGGGTCAGTGGTCGTAGGCGCTGAGTGAGCGGGCGGCGCCTGCCCGGTTGGTATTTTCGTTGCGCCAGATCGCAGCGGTGAGCGCGAGGATTCGTTGCAGGACGCGGGCGCAGACGCCGGGCCGCCAACGCCGGCGAATGTCCGACCGTGCGCGTCGGACGACGGATCCTGGTCAAAACCGCGCCGCTTCTACGCATGATCGGGGCCCTTGACGAACCCGCCGAAACCACGAAAAAGCGCCGCGACTACACCGCCCGCTCGTGACACGTAGTGACATCCAGACCCACGAAATGGGGT
>CAZDYO010000129.1:0-6560 GCA_964509555.1 uncultured Acidimicrobiales bacterium | reverse complement strand
TCCGCTGATCGATGCGACAGTCGAGGAATCGAACCGAATGTCGCAGTCCAGTCGAAGCCCATCGTTCGAAGCGTCGGGAGGCATGACCATCGCCTCGATACTGAAGTGACCATCGGCGTCGGCACGCACATGAAGCTCGTCCAGATATGACGGCCCCACTCGTTCCAACCAGACCGGCTGCCAGACACCGGTCGTCGGTGTGTAGCGGATCTCGCTGAACGGTTCAGAGCGATCGGCCATCTGCTTGCCGCGAGGCTGATCATCGGCAGTTCTGTCGATCACGGACACTGTGATCTCACACCGACGTCCGGCACCGATGGTGACATCAGCGGCAAACGGCACGTGACCTCCCACATTGTGGGCAACCGTGGTCTCCGACCCATCGGGCCGACGGAGCATCACCGTCGACTCGTGATCAATCGCGCCGAACCTGAGAAGCAAGCGACCACCGGACGCGTCCGGAAGATCGATCCGTCGTCGGTAGCGAACCACTTCGTGGTGCGTCGTGTCTGACAATCCACCGGCCACCGTTCCGGGAGGGAACGGCACCATGATGGACATGGCGAATTCACCTGATCCATCCGCCGATGGTCCGAAGTCGAATTCCCATGCTCCGTCAAGCGACCACCAGTCGTCACGTCTCATGTCGGGGCGGGGATGGTCGTCGATCGTCGACACGTCGGCAGGGTAGTACGGTCACTTCGATGGGTGTTGAGCTGACCGGTGACCCGACCGGCTATCCGGTCCTGTGGTGTCACGGAGGCCTCAGCAGCCGACTCGACGCGCTGTCGGTCGGGCCGGCCGCCGAAGCCTCCGGAGTGGCCATCGTGAGCATCGACCGCCCCGGAATCGGCACATCGGTTCGCCGCAGCGACCAAAGTGTGGCCGACTGGCCCGAAGTGGCGCTGAAGGAAATGTCGAGGCTCGGCCACGAGAGATTCGCGGTGGCCGGTTGGTCGGCCGGTGCGCCCTACGCGCTGGCGTGCGCCGCGACGGCCCCCGACCGGGTGGAGAAGGTGGCCACCATCGCTGCGATCCACCCGATCCTCGACGATCGCTACCGGCGCGAGCTGGGGATGCGTCTCGATCGGATCCTGTTCAAATGGGCGATCGACCGCCCCGGCTTGGCGAGGATGCTGGTTCGAGCCGGGTCCCATGCTCCCGACTGGATGATCATCAACGATGTCATCAAGATGTCGGTGGAGGCCGAACGCCAGTCACTGCGGGCTCGCTCGTCGCTCGTTGTCGACTTCGTTCGCGAGGCCACCAGATGCGGGTGTGAGGGTGTGGTCCACGACTACGCCCGACTGGCTGCCGACTGGGGATTCGACCTCTCGTCGGTGCCGGGTCCGGTGACGGTCTGGCACGGCGTCGACGACCCCCTCGTGCCGCTTGACCACGGTCGCGAGTTGGCCGGGAGGCTACCCGGTGGCCGTTTTGAGCCGCTCGCGGATCGAGGCCACTTCCTGCCGTTCACCGACGCCGTCGGAATCCTCGGCGACCTGGTGCCGCCCACCTAGACCACATCAAGGTCATGCACGGTGATCGACTATCGGGCATGGACGTGCCAAGCTATGGGCATGGTGGTGGTGCGGAGGTCCGAGGTGGCAACGCTGTGAAGCGGTCGCCGCTTGTCGCGGCGACCCTTGGCGTGCTCGCGATGGCAGCGAGTTGTGGTTCGAACCCGGTCACGATCGAGCAGTTCGACCGTGTCCAGTTCCCAGCCGTCGCCTCCGATGCAGTGATTGAGTTCGAGAACGGTTCATCCATCGAATCGTTGACGATTTCCGAGCTCGAGTCGATCGAGATGCTGCGGGTCGATCTCTACGAACCATTCGTCGAGGCTGACACGGATTTCGAAGGGCCGTCTCTTGATGCGGTGGCGAAGAGGCTCGGATGGCCGTCTGACGGGACGGTCCACATACTGGCATTGAACGACTACGCGTACGACCTGACGCTGGCCGCTCTGGTCGGATCACACGCAATGATCGCCACCCGAGAACATGGTCTCGAGATACCGATCGAAAGAGGAGGCCCGGCACGGATCGTGTTTCCGGATGGCACCGACGTGAGCCCCATCGAAGATGCATGG
The DNA here is from genome assembly GCA_964509555.1 of uncultured Acidimicrobiales bacterium. Taxonomy (GTDB): domain Bacteria; phylum Actinomycetota; class Acidimicrobiia; order Acidimicrobiales; family Aldehydirespiratoraceae; genus SZUA-87. The sequence continues at coordinate 4,468 of CAZDYO010000129.1, read as the reverse complement.
GTCTGGTCGCTCGAAAGGCTGACACTTGACCGCTGACAGCCAGAATGTTTCGGACCAGACCCCACGGAGATGGCTTCAGCGTTCCCTGCGGGCGCTATTCCTGCTGTCGCTGGTGGGACTGGCTTTCACCGGCATGGCGCTCAAGGCGTCAGCCGAACGAATTGCCCACTCCGGCATGGTCGCCAAGGAGGTGGTGGGCGGCCTTTCCTACATTCGTGGAAGCAGCGCGAAATTGGCTCATCAATTGAGCGCCGATCACAACTCCACCTATTCGGTCGACGACATCGTGCTCTCGTATGGGCTGGCCCGCCGACAATTCGACATTGCATCCGACGACATCCAACTCCTCCACTCTCGAAAGGCCGATGAACTTTATTCAGAGCTGGCCGGCCTGTACGACCAACTGGATCGGATCGTGGCGCAAGCGGAGGCATCGGGGGAGTTCGACTATGCAGCGGCGGAGCCAATCGCCGACCCGCTGAGGATCACCGCCCGACAACTGGTTGACATCGCCTTCGAGAGGGTGAGAGCCGACATCGCATCCGAGGGCATATCGGAGTTGCTCGAGGCCGTGGTCGTCGCAATACCGGCCCTTGCTGTGATCCTGCTCTTCGCTCTCAACAGGGTCACCAACCGAAACATGCGAGTCGAGTTCCAGCTGGCCAAGGAGAAGCTGATGGCGGAGGATGCCAACCGCCAACGCTTGCAACGTATCTCGAAGGGGCAGGCCGAGGCCCTGCAACTGGTGGCCGAAGGGGCCGGTGTCGATCTTGTCACCGTGAGCCTCGACCGGGTGGTCGAAGCTGAGACCAACGGTCGATGGCACGTGACGAAGGACGGGATTCAGCCGGTGGCCGTCGATGCCGAACCGCCCGAAGAGGATCTTGCCGGAGCTGTACAGCAGGTGCTCGACGTGGCCGCCGAGCGAGACCGCGTCGGCAACGCACTCGTTCACGAAGCCACTCACGACTCGCTCACCGGGCTGATGAACAGAGCCAGCATGACCGTCTCGGTGGGCCGCGTCATGAGCCAGAAATACCGGCAGTCGGAGATTGCCTTCCTCTTCGTGGATCTCGATCGGTTCACGCAGGCCAACGACACATTCGGCCATCAAATCGGGGATCAGATCCTCATGGAGGTCGCCGACCGGTTGAGGACCATATCCGGCGAGGGTGACCTGGTCGGGCGAACCGGTGGAGACGAGTTCGGACTTCTGCTCCACGAGGCCTCCAGCGAGGTTGCGTGGGAGGTGGCCGAACACATCGTCGATGCGATCGATGAGCCGTTCCACGTCAACGGCATTGAGGTGATCATCGGCGCGAGTGTCGGCATTGTGGTCGCCGGCCCCGACAGCCACGACGCTGATGTGTTGCTCAGCGAGGCTGATCAGGCCATGTACAACGCCAAGACCAGCGGCAAACCGATAGTCGAAATCGATGGTGAGCTGCGAGACAGGTACCGCGAGCGCGGTGAGATGGAATCCAACATCCGAGAGGCACTTCGCTTCGGTGGGTTCGTCATCTACTACCAGCCGATCGTCGACGTGATGTCCGACCAACTCGTGGGAGTCGAGGCCCTGGTGCGCATGAGGATCGGAGACGAGATCGCCACTCCATACCGGTTTCTTCCCATCGCCGAGGAGACCGGACTGGTGGTTGGTATCGACCGTCTCGTCCTTGCCGAGGCCTCCCATCAAGTCGCCGAGTGGAACCACGAATTCGGGCTCAAGCTCGAACTGTCGGTCAACATGTCGGGCGTCCACATCAACCGCGCCGATTCATTTCGCGGACTCGACACAGTGATGAACCGAAGCGGACTGCCGCTCGAGTGTCTGGTGATAGAGATCACCGAAGGGGTGTTCGTCGATGACTGGTCCGACGTAGCCCGGCGAATCAGCGAGGTACGTCACACCGGAGTCAGGTTTGCCATCGACGACTTCGGAACCGGCTACTCGTCGCTCGCCTACCTGCAGCGACTTCCCGTCGACATTCTCAAGATCGACCGAGCCTTCGTCGATCGTCTCGGCGAGTCATCCGGCGACGACGCCATAGTGAGAAACATCATTGAACTTGCGGGGGCTCTCGGGCTCGGTGTGATAGCTGAGGGCGTGGAAGAACCCCACCAACTGGAGAAGTTGAAGGCCATGGGATGCACGTTGTGTCAGGGCTACCACTTCGCCAAACCGGTGGATGCCGACCAATTCGCGGCCCGGTGGTTCAGAACGGATCCCTGACATCGCGAAATCCACAGGCCAAAACCCCGAATGGGGGTCGACTCCGGTCCCGAACACATGTACGTTCGGAACGGGCACGGCGAGCCGAAGGGGATCACGACTTGGCAGACAACACCAACAGCGGCCGTGGCGACCCCACGCGGGTCCCGGTGAGGCTCCAGGACAATCTCCGTTGGGATGCCACCGACCCCCATCATCCGGTCGTGACTCACGATGGCCAACCGGTCGCCTCCTTCGAGTGTCTGCTGCCGGGCCAACGACGCGTGGCCACCAAACTCGAGTTCCTCGGAGGCCAGCGAAGCGTCGACGTCGGAGTCCAGCCCGACACGATCGTCCACCTGCTGAGGCGACTCGCCATGAGGCGCAACAACAACTTCGACGCGTGGCAAGGAGCGCTGCGTAGACAGCTCCTCCTTACCAGCACCGAGTGGGGGATCACCACCGCGATCGAACCCCACGACAACCTCGCCGAGGTGATCGCCGTACTCGGGTATCCCCTCGTGGGGCTGGCCCGGTCGAGAGGGGTGCGACCTCCGCCGTTCATACCCCGCTGGGCCGAACCGGTGCTGGTGGCCGCCGAACCACGGGCCGCGGCTCGGGCCGTGTTCGGTCAGCGGGCCAGCCGTCGAGTGGCCCGGGCGCTGGCCACCAGTCTCGTCAGCCACGGAGCACAGGGCATGGTTCTGACACCCCTGGCCTTTGCCATGGCGCTGCCACCAGCGGCGTCCTCCGATGTGATCGCCAACGTGCTCGAAGGGGCCACAGCAGACCACGCGCCCCAACACTGGCCCTCGGTCGACCAACTCCACGTCATTCGCCGCGGGTTCGGTCTCATCGGGGCCGAGGCCTCGGCCCGGCTGGCCCTCGAGACCATGCAAATCCTTGACGGACCCCACACGCTGGCCGCGCTCATGGTTCACCTGCCCCGCCTGCTGGCCTCATACAACAGGCCGTGCCCGAGGCGTCTTCAACAACTCGAGGGCGCGGTTGCCGAGTTCGTCAACGAGCCGGTCGAGATGGCTCGCCGGGCCGCAATGCCCGGACCCCGGCCTGCCCTCGCCGCGCCACCGCGGCCGGTCGCGCCCGCGCCGGTCGCGCCTGTGCCAGCTGCCGACGCTGCCAGGCCACCGGCGCGCCGGGTTGCCGCCCACAACAACGGTGGCGGCATCGACCTTCCGGTCGAACCTCTCTACGCACCGGGTCCCGCTCGGGAGGTTCCGCCCGGACAGGAGTTCCTCTACCGTGAATCGGTGATGCGTCTCCACGGCGCCAGGTCGGGTGAACATTCGCTCTGGTTGCCGCGCTCCCGCAACGAACTCCGGGCCTGGGGCCGAGAGCTGTCCAACTGCATGCCCGACTATTGCACCGCGGTGGCTGCACACGACTCGATCGTCCTCGGGCTCCGCCGCCGAGACAAGCTCGTGGCCGGTGTGGAGCTCACTCCGGATCTGCGCCGGGTACGCCAATTCGTACGCGACAACAACCAACGCCCGTGGCGAGCCGAGCGGGACGCGCTGAGAGACATGTTGGGTCGCCTCGGAGTGGGGGGAGGATGATCCACCCGTGCCATGCGGTGATCACCGACCATGTCACACCCCCGCGAGACAATGTCTCGAAGCCCAACCTCCTCCAACCCCACCATCGCCACGCCCCACAGAGCCGAGAGAACACGGCATGAACAGCCACCAGCCCAACTTCATCCATGCTGCCGATCTCCATCTCGGCGCGCCCCTGCAATCGCTGGGTGCCAAGCTGGGCCACCACTCCGACAAGCTTGCCGAGTTGCGCCGGTTGGCCTCGCGTTCGCTCGACAACCTCGTCGACGCGGCCCTCGAACGGCAAGCGGCGTTCGTCGTCATGTCTGGAGACGTCTACGACACCGCCGACCGCGAGGTCTCGTCCCAGCTTTCGTTCGACCGGTCGCTTCGCCGGCTGCAGGATGCCGACATCCGGGTGTTCGTGGTCCACGGCAACCACGACCCGATCGTCGACGGCTTCTCGGGCGCCACCCGTCTGCCAGAAAATGTCCATGTCTACGGGTCGGGAGAGCCGTCCTCGGTGGTGGTCGATGTGGCTGATGCCGGCAGTGTCAATGTGGTCGGCGTGAGCTTCTCCACCCAGTCAGAATCCGACAATCTCGTCAGCCGGTTCAGCAACATCTCCGTCGATCGCTCACTGCCCACTATCGGGGTGGTCCACGCCAACGTTGAAGGCACCACCGGCCACGACCCGTAT
>CAZDYO010000128.1:0-6619 GCA_964509555.1 uncultured Acidimicrobiales bacterium | reverse complement strand
TGGTCACCACCCGTTGGTCAGGCCTTGTCTGCTTCGCCGGTCTGGGTCCGGGTGAGGTGACCGTGGGCGGGATGAAGGCCATGGGGCTCAGCCAACGTCGCGGTCGTCACTGGACGAGGATCCAGTCGGCGGTTCACCTTCGCTGGCGCCCCGATGCGTTGCTCGGCTCTCTCGACATGAGTCCGGCGAGGCGCTCCGAGTGCCTTGCCGATGTGATCGACAGTGTTGTTTGCGTGAATGCCAGCCCGCATTCGCTCACCGGCGCGCTGTTGGCTTCTTTGCCCGACTGAGCAGCGGCCGCGGTGGGATCGCTCTGAGTGGGCATTGACGCGCTCGGTGTCACGCGGGGCGAGATATGTGACGAACGCTTGTTCGGTCGCGCAGAAAGTGGAGTTTTCTGTTGCCCAAATGGCTCATTTAGGGTAATAGTGGGGCGACTAGGAGAGAGTAGGGGAGTTCAGGGGAACTCAGGTGAGAGTCGGGGTCGGCCGGCGAAACGGTCGAAATCGGCAATGAGACAGAAAGGAGGGTGAAGATGGCAAGGTTCGTCGGGGCATACGAGTACACGATAGACGGCCAGGGCCGTCTCATTCTTCCGCCCTCGTTTCGCTCCAAGCTCGCCGACGGCGCCTATGTGACCGCACTCGACAGCTGCCTGGCCATCATCCCCACCGAGGAGTTCGACGCCATGTCGGACCTGATGGAGGAGAGCGTCGCCGACGGCGAGTTCGACATCGAAGGGTATCGAGAGTTCTTCAGCCAGGCGATGGACGTCGTGCCCGACGGTCAGGGCCGCATCAAGATCAGGCCGCAGCACGCAGAACTGGCCGGGCTCAACCGCAATGTGGTTGTGGCCGGCGTGGGCAAGCGGGTCGAGATCTGGGACCAGGAGCGATGGCAGGCCAAGAGCGCCGACCGCTCCGAGAAGCTGGCCGAGGGCGTCGGCAAGGGAATCGGGATCGGTCCCGGAACCAGACGAAACCGCTGAGCCCGACAACCCGAATCAGCACACGAACACCAAGTATCAGACCACACGAAGTTTCCGACAAGACGAAAGGACCCAACACCACACGACCGACCAGCGATCATCTGCAGTCTTCCGATCATCAAATGGAAGACCCGTACTCCGCCCGCTTGCCATTAGCCCGATCGGGGGAGAAATCCCGACGAGCGACGTTGATCGGGAGACTGCAGATGACCGGTGCCGGGTCCCGCACAGGTGCGATCACAATGCCATCTCCAGGCTCCTCCCCGAACAAAGACGACTCCGACACCGATGAGATCGGATTCGCCCACCTGCCCGTGATGAAGCGCGAGGTGATCGAGGTTCTGTCGCAGGTTCCCCCGGGGGTGGTTGTCGACGCGACCCTTGGTGGAGCGGGCCACTCGGAGGCCCTCCTTGATGCCAATCCCGAACTCGTGATAGTGGGCCTCGACCGCGACGAGATGGCACTCGCCGCGGCCGCGAAGAGACTCGCCGGCCACTCCGACAGAGTGAGTCTGCACCACTGCAGATTCGACTCGCTCGGAGAGGTCGTGCGATCCCTCGGACACGATGAAATCTCGGGATGCCTGTTCGATCTCGGAGTCAGCTCACCCCAACTCGACAGAGCCGACCGTGGATTCAGTTTTCGAAATGACGGGCCTCTCGACATGCGAATGGATCGCAGTCAGGGCCCGACAGCCGCCGATGTGGTCAACGGATATGACGAACCCTCCATCGTCGACATCCTCAGACGACACGGTGACGAGCCGCACGCTCGCCGGATCGCCCGGGCGATCGTTGCGGCTCGTCCGTTCTCCTCCACTGCCGAGCTGGCCGAGGTCGTGCGTGATGCCGTCCCCGCGCCGGCAAGGCGGCGGGGTGGTCATCCCGCCCGACGAACCTTTCAGGCGATCCGTATTGAGGTCAACGACGAACTCTCGATCCTGGCCGACGCGATCAGCCAGGCCATTGAGCTCCTCTGCCCCGAGGGTAGATGTGCCGTGCTCGCCTATCACTCGGGCGAGGATCGAATCGTCAAGCGTCTGTTTCGTCGCGCGGCCGGGGAGGTCGCACCCCCGCGACCTGATCTCCCGCCACCCCCCGGCACGGTGGCCGAGGTCGAATTGCTGTGGCGCGGTGCCCGCAAACCATCCGCCGAGGAGATCGAACGCAACCCGCGCGCCGAGGCGGCCCGCTTCCGGGCGGTTTCCAAGCTGAGGAGGGCTGCGTGATGGCGGCGGTAACACCGGCATCGAGGCCTCGTCCGGCAACAAGGCCGCAGGAACGCAGGGCCAACCTCAGGGTTGTACGCACCAACGAGCGGGTCAGGGCTGTCGGGGCGGTCGGCACGTTCATCGGGGTGATCCTGATGACCACCCTTCTTCTATTGGCCGGGCTTCACGCCGTGCTGGTGCAAACGCAGGCCAAGCTCGACTCGCTCGACACCGAGATCTCGGGGCTCGAGGTACAGAGGAACGAGGCGCTCGCCGAACTGGCCTGGCATGACTCTCCGGAGGGGTTGGCGGAATCCGCGGCCGCAGCCGGCTTGGTACACGCCACAGATCTGAAGATTCTCGCGCCGGTGGCCGAGGGTTCGCTGCTTCCCCCAGCCGGGCTCGAGCCGTTTGGTGGGGTCGACGGGTGACTTCGGGACGACGTCGCTCAAGCAAGAAGAAAGTGGCTGCCGTACGCCCCCAAGTTGGCTCCGGCAGGGTCGCCACGGTGGCGGCATTGGCCGGCATCATTCTGGCCGGCTTCATGTGGCGGCTGGTGGATCTGCAGCTCACACCCGACCCGGAGCTGGCGTCGGGGATCGGCACCCGCACGGTGGAGAGACCCATACCCGCTCCCCGCGGTGAGATTCTCGACCGTCACGGTCGCCCGATGGCGCTGTCGCTACCGTCCCCGACCATCATCGCCAACCCACGGATGGTGCCGGCTGAGAAGGTTCCCGAGATCGTGGCTGCACTCGGCAGCCTGTTGTCGACCGACCCGGACGTACTCACGAGCCGGTTGAGCGGTGATGGGTACTTCGCATATCTCGAACGTCAGGTCGATCCCAGCGTGGGAGAGGCGGTTGAGGCACTGAACCTCCCGGGCATCTCCACGATCGAGGAACCTCGCCGCGAGCATCCCAACGGTGACTGCTCGGGCATCGACGTGGTTGGGAGAGTCGACCCGGATCACCGCGGAAGCACCGGTCTGGAGTTGAAGTACGACGAACTGCTCACCGGGTCGGACGGCAAGGTGGTTCTGCAGTCGAGTGCCAACGGGCGCAGCACCATTCCCGGCGGTCGTCAGGTCGTGGAGCCGGCCCGGCCCGGCTCCAGCCTCGAGTTGACCATCGATCGCAACATTCAGTTCAAGTCTGAGAATCTGATTGAGCAGGCCGTCGAGGAGACCGGAGGATCGCTGGGAATCGTGATCGTGACGATTCCGAGCACCGGAGAGATCGTGGCCATGGCCAGTGCCCGGCGTAGCGACGCCACGGGCCTGGTCGGCTGCACCACCACCAATCTGGGTGTGATCTGGTCGTACGAACCCGGATCGGTCATGAAACCGATGACCGTTTCGAGCCTGCTGGAGAACCATCCCGACGCGGCCGGTGAGCGCATCGAGGTTCCGTATTCGATAGTGCGGGACGATGGCGCCGGCGGCAAGACGTTCACGGATCACAGGTTTCGCGAGACCGAGATGATGTCCCTCACCGACATAATCTCGCGATCATCGAATGTGGGGGCCATCCTCACCGGCGAAAAGGTCGGGGCGTCCGATCTCCATGGCACGCTCGTCGACATGGGATTCGGATCAAGGACGGCGCTCGACTTCAAGGGTGAGGCCAGCGGAATTCTCAATCGGCTCGACATCGACGCCCTGGCACTGTCGAACGTCTCGATGGGTCAGGGCGTGGCCGTCACCCCGCTGCAGCTCATCACCGCCTACAACACCATCGCGAACGGGGGTATCCAACCCGCGCCCGTCCTGGTGAAGGACGATGTTGGGGAGATCCCGGGTCGACGCGTTCTCACACAGGCCACGGCCGAGAAGGTTTATGCGATGTTGCGACAAGTGGTGATCGACGGCACCGGCACCGCTGCGGCTCTACCGGGCTTCGACGTGGCCGGGAAGACCGGAACCGCGTGGCAACCCTGCTCGCCTGGATTGGGATACGTCTGCGAAGGCGGCGGTAGGCACTACACCGCCACGTTCGTGGGCATGATCGGCGACGATTCCGGTCCGCAACTCTCGGCCATCGTGGTCGTCGATGATCCCCAGGAGGAGCTGGGCTCCTACTACGGCGGTTCGGTGGCCGCACCGGTGTTCAAGAAGGTGATGGCCTACGCAACCGGCCAGCTGAGAATCGCCCCTTTGGGTGACCCCGGATCTCCAACCGAGCGATTGCGTTCCCTTCCCGCTTCCGAACCGATCCTGCCCACCCCGACCGAGGCCAACTCGTGACGTGCAGCATCCAGGAGGTGGCCCGCGAGCTCGGATCCATGGTGGTGGCCACAACGGGCCCACTGGAACGCGTCGCGGATGTCGAGCACGACTCGCGACGTGTCGGACCAGGGAGTCTCTTCGCCTGCATCCCCGGAAGGAACACCGATGGCCATGATCACGCCACGGCGGCGATCGAGGCCGGCGCGGTCGCCCTTCTGACGGAACGCAGCCTTGATCTCGGGGTGGCGGAGATCGAAGTCGAATCGGTCAGGCGGGCGGTGGGGCCGGCGGCGTCGCTGGTCCACGGCCATCCGAGCCACAGGATGGAAGTGGTTGGCATCACCGGCACCAACGGCAAGACCACCACGCTGAGGCTGCTGGCCGGGGTGCTGAGGCGACTGGGTGGATCGGTCCATGAGATCGGCACGCTCACCGGTGCCCGAACCACCCCGGAGGCCCCGGAGCTGCAAAGGGAGCTCGCACTTGCGCTGGCCGGCGGAGATTCGACGGTGGCCATGGAAGTCTCGTCCCATGCTCTCGACCTCCATCGCGTTGACGGCACCCGGTTTCGGGTCGCAGCGTTCACGAACCTGGGCATGGATCACCTCGATCATCACGGAACCCTCGAGGCCTACTTCGATGCCAAGGCCAAGTTGTTCACACCCGAGTTGGCTGATGTCGCCGTGATCGACGCAACATCCCAGGCCGGTGAGGAGCTGGCCGGTCGTTGTCGGATACCAGCAACCATCATCGGCCGGGACGCCATCGAGATCATCGACTCCGGTCCGGCAGCCACCACATTCGCATGGCGGGATTCGGTCGTGCAGCTGCCCCTGGGAGGCGCGTTCAACGTTTCCAATGCCGTGCTTGCTGCCGAGATCGCGGTGGCTCTGGGCCACGAGAAGTCGGCAGTGGCCGGGGCGTTGTCGGCCAGTCGATCGGTGCCCGGCAGATTCGAGCGAATCGATCAGGGTCAGGACTTCACCGTGATAGTCGACTATGCCCATACGCCGGATGGTCTGGCCGCGGTGCTTGAGACCGCCCGAAATGTCACCGATGGAAAGCTGGTGGTCGTGTTCGGCGCCGGTGGCGACCGTGATGCCGGCAAGCGTCCACGCATGGGAGAGGTGGCGAGAAGGTGGGCGGACAGGGTCGTGGTCACCAGCGACAATCCGAGAGGTGAGAATCCTCTCGACATCGCCGAGGCGGTTGTCTCCGGCATGGAACGTCCTCCCGAGCTTGTCGAACTCGACAGACGAACCGCGATCCGTCATGCCCTGGCCGGAGCCCGCCCCGGCGACCTGGTCCTGATCGCCGGGAAGGGCCACGAGACCACGCAGACAATCGGCGACCAGATCATCGAGTTCGATGATCGCCAGGTGGTGCGCGAAGAACTCGAGCGGCGCGAAGGCAGGAAATCATGACCCGTTTGCTGACCGCCGCGGCACTGTCGATGCTGGTCTCATTGTTCGGTACCAAGGCTCTCATCGTGTGGCTCACTCGGCTACATGTCGGACAGCCGATCCGCGACGACGGCCCCCAGGGGCATCAGGTCAAGGCCGGCACCCCCACCATGGGAGGAGTGGCGATCGTGGCCGGAGCGGTCGTTGGATACATCGTGTCCGACGTGTTCGGCGGCATCTACACCCGCAGCGGAATCTTCGTGATGTTGGCCATCGTGGGAGGCGGTGCGGTCGGTCTCATGGACGACTGGATCAAGGTGGTGGCCGCCAGAAACCTGGGCCTCAACAAACGGGCGAAGATGCTCGGCCTGCTGGTCGTGGCCGTCGGATTCGCCACCCTGATGAGCCAGTACACATCGGTCCACACCACGATTTCGTTCACTCGGTTCGACAATCCCGGTTGGGAAATAGGCCACGTTCTCTGGATCATCTGGGCTGTGCTGCTGCTGGTGGGCACCGCGAACGCCGTCAACCTCACCGACGGTCTCGACGGTCTTGCCGCGGGCGCATCATCCTTCGCGTTCGCGGCCTTCACCTTCATCGGGTTCTGGCAGTTCCGCCATCAGGACGTCTACATGATCAGCCATGCGCTCGATCTCGCCGTGGTTTCGTCTGCGATTATCGGGGGCTTCATCGGGTTTCTCTGGTTGGACGCTTGTCATGTTCAGATTTTCATAGGCTGTAGTGTCGGAAGAGCGTCGTGTGGGGATTGGTACTAGTTGTGTGTTTT
>CAZDYO010000127.1:0-6640 GCA_964509555.1 uncultured Acidimicrobiales bacterium | reverse complement strand
ATCGGCGCGTTCGTGATGGGTTGGGCGATGGTTGAGGTGTCAAGTTTCAGCCCTGAATTCCACGAACAACTCAAAGAGATCGTCGCCGTCAAGATGAGGTTTCGGGATGTTGGCGGCACCGGCGGATGGTCGAAGGCGGTCCTGTCGGGGGTGATCGCCAACTGGCTTGTCGGAATAGCCGCATTCCTGTCGGTGATGGGTCGTTCCATCATCGGGAAGTACATCCCCATTTTCCTGACCGTGAGTCTGTTCGTCGCCGGAGGATTCCTCCACAGTCCGGCCAACATGGGCTACTTCTCGTTGGCCGAACACGGTGGTTACGGTCCGGGATGGGGCCCGGCCTTCGGCTGGAGCCTGGTGCCGGCCGCACTCGGAAACATACTCGGCGCTCTTTTCCTGGTGGCGCTGCCGCTCTGGTACGCCATCACCAGGACCTCCGCCTCACCGGATTGAACCAACCGTGATGGGCCGGTGGTTCAGACCCGCGGCATGTCGAGCAGCAGATCCTGTAGGAGCAGCGACTCAAGCGGATTGCGGGCGAGTGCCGTTGAGGCTCGAGCCAACTTCGACTGGGCTTCGGCGAGACGCTCGATCGTCGCCGCGTCGGCACCCGCGATATGTGTTGCGTATCTCCTCGAGAGCGTGGCCAAGCCGAAAACCAACTCATCTGCCCGGTGACCGCGCTCGACTCGTCTGTGGTGGCTCTCGAGATCCTTTCGCCCAGATCCGCGTGTGCCGTAACGCTCCTCACGCTCTTCGAGAGCCTCGATCTCGGCGGTGTGGATCTTCCTGAGCGGAGCCAGCGAGTCGTCGATCATCGAACGTAGTTCCTCAACCATCACGGCCACAGCCGCCCCGGTGCCGTCGAGCCTGTCCGGGACCGACCACCAGGCCTCGCGACGAGCGAGCAACCGATCGTCGGTTGCCAACCTCCGGGCCCGTCGCATGCTGCCTCCGGATGCTTCGGCAGCCCGCTCCGCAACTGCAGCTTCGATCCCGTCGGCAGTCAGTGCGCCGACGATCGCACCCTCCGGAACAGCACGAAACTCGATGGTGGTGCATCTCGAGGCAACCGTGATCTGTTCGGGACGAACCCGATCGGCCAGGAACACGAAGATCGTGCTGTCCGGGGGCTCCTCCGCGACCTTGAGCAGGATGGGCATCGCCTCGGCACGTGCGTCGTGAAACCGCTCTGCCACCACGATCTTGCGGTGGCCCTCCACCGGGGACCGGCTGGCTTCCGACACCATGCGTTGGCTGTCCTCCAGCCTGAAATCCTTACCCGTCGGCTTGATCAGATGCAGATCCGGATGCGCGAATCTCGCTGCGAGCGACCGGTGACGGTCGGCATTCTCCGGATCCGCCGCCGCAAGCAGTTCCCCGGCGAAAACTGCTGCCGCGGCCAGCTTTCCGGTGCCTGACGGGCCCATGAACAGATAGGCGTGAACCGGACTGGACACCGCGGCACGCAGGCTCGCCACCGCACTCGGTTGGCCGATCACTGTCTCCCATCGGTCGATCGCTGTGGGGTCCACGCTCACGACCCGGCGACCCGATTCGAGACGCTCGACCGGACGCGTTCGAATACCTCGTCGATTGATCCGACGGCATCGACAACCACCCAGTGTTCCGGATCGGCCGCTGCCATCGTGAGGTAGCCGTCGCGGACTCGCTTGTGAAACTCGGCGCCCGCTCCCTCGATTCGGTCGATGATCGAACCCAACCGTTCGCGGGCCACCACCGGGTCGACATCAAGCAGCACGGTCAGGTCGGCCCGAAGACCATGAGTCGCGAAATCCATCACCGATCTCAACAGATCCAGGTCGATACCACGACCGTAACCCTGGTAGGCGAGAGCCGACGCGGTGAATCGATCCGAGATGACCGTGCGTCCCGCGGCGAGAGCCGGGCTCACGACCTCGGCCACATGCTGCGCCTTGTCGGCGATTATCAACAACGCCTCGGCCCGGTCGTCGAGCTCCTGATGGTCGTTGTCGAGAAGGATCCGGCGTATCGAGTGGCCGATTCTGGTGGCCCCGAACTCGAAAGTGAGCAGACCCCCGACACTTTCGGCGAAGAGACGGGCCTGGGTCGACTTGCCAGAAGCGTCGGCTCCCTCGAAGGCAATCAGTCGGCCGGTCATTCCGAGATCTCCGCGACCCGGTGGTCGGGGGATGGCGCCGTCTTCGAATCAGACGGCTCTCTGACACCCGATTTGATACTGGCGGACGCCATGAGACCGGCGCCGAAGATGATCACGGCCGCCAGCCACAGAGTTATCCGAACACCCGGGACCATGATCTCCCACCCAACCACGTGGATGACACCATCCCACCATCGGTTCGATATTCGGTCGAGAACCTCGGATAGCAGCGGCGCCACTGCGAGCGCCAGGAGCATGCAGAGCCTGACCAGCACGAGCAACGCCGAGAATATCCGACCCCGAAGGTCGTCCTCGACATTCTCGTGGAGGAGCGTGAACCCCAGCACATAGATCGGACCCGCAGCGAAACCCAGGAGGGCGATCATCGGAACCAGCACCGACAGCCAACTGGTTGAAGCGGCCAGAAACAGCGCGGTCCCCGCTACGAGGATCGCCACCGGAAACACCTTGGCCCGGTCGATCCGATTCTGGAGCACGCTCGCCGCGACCACCCCGAGCGCCATTCCCAGACCCAGAGCGAACAGCACGAGATTGAAATCGGCTTCGGTTCCGGAAATGACCCGGCTGACGTATATCGAACCGAGCGGCACCAACATTCCACCACCGATGATGCCGGTGGCCAGGCCCAGATTCACCGATCTCACTATCGGGTTCGAGGCAATGAACCCCCATCCCTCACGAAGTTCGCGCCACGCCCCTCCCAGGTCGAAATTGCCGATGCCGCCCTCGGATCTCTCGGCCCGCGAGCGGATGGGTATCGAGATCCTCCAGATGATGAAGCCGGTGACCAGGAACGAGAATCCGTCGACATAGAACGCAAGACCCTCGGCGTTGAGGCGCCACGTGTCGACCCATCCCTCTGCGGGAAGCGACTGCGAGACCTTCGCCAACAGGGCCGCTATCCCCGCAGCGACCGGAAACATCCCGTACGCCGCGGCGACGTTGAGAGAATTTGCCGTGGTGAGCTTCGACTTGGGAACGAGGTTGGGAACTATCGCCTCCTTCGCCGGCGACCACAGCATGGTCATGATCTCCAGGGCGAATGAGGCCACGACCAGACCGAAAAGAGTGTCGACAAAAGGCAGCGAGACCAGCACGACCGCCCGCCCTAGATCACATGCGATCATCACGTGACGACGATTCAATCGATCAACGATGACCCCCGCGGCGGTGGCGAGGAAGAATCCCGGCGCAACACGGGCAGCCAACACGATCGCGATCGCGGTGCCCTCCGAACCGGTCGAAATCGAGGCCGACAGCGCGATGATGGCGAGAAGTCCGAGCCAGTCACCCGTGGCCGAAATCACCTGGGCTATCCAGAGCCAGAAGAAGTCACGGCTGCCGAACGCACGGTCGATTCTCCCGGATCCGCGCGTGGCCTCCATCGCCGTGCCGAGACGTTCACTCGGGGTTGATTGTTCGTCGGTCACTGTTCACGAGACTAGGCGAGGTGGCGGTGCGCGATCACACGGGAACCGATCATGTGTCCACGGATGATGCGGCCTTCTTCGCGGTCGTCTTCGCTGCACCCTTCTTGGTGGCCTTCTTCTTGGTGGCCTTCTTCTTGCGGGCTTTCTTCTTGCGGGCTTTCTTCTTGGCCGGGCCCTTGGCTCGCCGATCGGCCAACAACTCCGATGCCCGCTCATCGGTCAGTTCCTCCACCGTGTCGCCCTTGCGCAGTGATGCGTTGGTCTCGCCATCGGTCACGTACGGGCCGAACCGGCCATCCTTCACCACCATGGGTTTTCCCGAAACCGGGTCTTCTCCCAGCTCACGCAGCGGTGGCTTGGCTACTTGACCCCGTCGACGCTTGGGCTGGGCGAGTATCGCCAGGCACTCATCGAGGGTGATGGTGAACAGCTTCTCCTCGCTTTCGAGAGTGCGACTGTCGGATCCCTTCTTGAGATACGGGCCGTAGCGGCCATTTTGAACGGTGATCTCCACTCCGTCGGCCGGATCGGTGCCAACCGTTCGGGGCAACGACAGCAGCTGAAGCGCGTCTTCGAGGGTCACCCGCTCCAGGGTCATCGTGGAAAACAGTGAGGCGGTTCGGGGTTTGTCCTCGACCTCGTCGTGGGAACCAAGCTGCACATAGGGTCCGAATCGGCCGGCTTTCGCGTAGATCATGAGCCCGGTGTCGGGATCCGTACCCAGCTCGCGACCGTCCTTGGGCATCGACAGGAACTCAATCGCCTTGTCAAGGGTGAGTTCGTCCGGTGGGATGTCGTCGGGGATGGAAGCCGAATCCTCGCCCCGCTGCACGTAGGGCCCGTACCTACCGACTCTGGCCACCACGGGCTCACCGTCTTCGGTGACCCCGAGTGGAATCGAGTTGACCGAGCGAGCGTCGATGTCGCCAAGCCGACTCGACACCTTCTCCTTCAGGCCCTCCTCGGTGTCGTCGCCGAAATAGAAGTGGGCCAGCCACGGAACTGGATCTTCGACCCCTCCGGCGATCTTGTCGAGGTCGTCCTCCATACGTGCGGTGAACGCGTAGTCGACGAGATTGGGGAAGTGCCCTTCGAGCAGGTTGACCACTGAGAACGCCGTGAACGACGGGATCAGTGCGCTTCCCTTCTTCCAGACATACCCGCGATTCTGGATGGTGCCGATGATCGACGCGTAGGTCGAGGGACGACCCACGCCCAGTTCCTCCATGCGCTTCACCAGCGACGCCTCGGTGAACCGGGCCGGCGGTTGGGTCTGATGTCCCTCGGGTTCGAATCCGAGAGCATCGGCGATGTCTCCAACGTCAAGCGGCGGAAGTCGACGTTCCTGGTCGTCGTCGTTCGATACCGAATGTTCCTCGTACACCTCGCGGAAACCGCGGTGACGAATCACCGTGCCGGTGGCCGAGAACTCGGCATCGGTCGAGTCGGAAGCAACCGCCCCCACCCGTATCTGCACGGTCTCTCCGGTGCAATCGGTCATCTGGGACGCCACCGTGCGCTTCCAGATCAACTCGTAGACCTGGGCTTCCGACTTGGGCACGTTCTTGGCGACCTCCTCCGGGGGGCGGAAGCTGTCGCCGGCCGGCCGGAGGGCCTCATGGGCCTCCTGGGCCCCCTTGGCCTTCTTCTTGTAGAGACGGGGAGAGTCCGGCAGGAATAGTGAGCCGAAACGATCGGTGATCGTGGTTCGAGCCGCCCGCACGGCCGTGTCCGACAGGGTCGTGCTGTCGGTGCGCATGTAGGTGATGAACCCCTTTTCGTACAACGACTGGGCGGTCCGCATGGCCATGGCCGACGACAACTTCAGCTTGCGGCCGGCTTCCTGCTGGAAGGTGGAGGTGGTGAACGGTGCGGCCGGTCGACGACGGTAGGGCTTGGACTCGCGGGAGCGCACGGAGAACTCGGCGCCGTCGAGTGAGCCTACCAGGGATGTCGCTCGGGCCTCATCGAGCACCACCACATCGTCGCGGGTCAGGCAGCCGTCCTGGCCGAAGTCGGAGCCTCTGGCGATCCTCACCCCGTCGAGCGCCGCCAGAGCCGCAGTGAACGCCTGGGGATCGTTCGAGTTGGAGACGTCCGACCGAGCGGCCGCGAAACGACCCTCAAGGCTCCAGTAACCGGCCGACACGAACTCCATTCGTTCGCGCTCACGTTCAACCACGATTCGGGTGGCCACACTCTGCACCCGACCGGCCGACAATTGTGGCATAACCTTCTTCCAGAGCACCGGCGAGACCTCGTAGCCGAAGAGACGGTCGAGCAGTCGACGGGCCTCCTGCGCATCAACCATCTTGGAGTCGATGTCGCGGGGATGATCGATGGCGTTCTGGATCGCCTCCTTGGTGATCTCATGGAACACCATTCGCTTCACCGGAACCTTCGGATTCAGAACCTCAAGGAGATGCCAGGCGATGGCCTCACCTTCGCGATCCTCATCAGTTGCCAGGTAGAGCTCGTCGACCTGCGCCAGCGCGGCCTTCAGCTTCTTGATCTGATCCTTCTTGTCGGAGCTGACCACGTAGAGAGGTTTGAATCCGTTGTCGACATCGATGCCTATACGGGCCCACGGTTCGCTCTTGTAGGCCTTGGGTACCTCCGCGGCATTCCTGGGGAGGTCGCGAATGTGGCCGATCGATGATTCGACTATGTAGTCGTCGCCGAGATAGCCGGCGATGGTCTTGGCCTTGGCCGGAGATTCGACGATTACGAGTGCGTTGGGCAATGTTCTTCAATCAGTGGGAGAGATTCGGAATGAGTCGATTGGTGTTCAGTTCGGCGCATGAGCCTCAAAATCGACCTCAGTGACTTCTTTGGCCCGAGCAAGAATGACCGAACCGATCAGCGCCGCGATCATTGAGGCAGCCACGATGCCGATTTTTGCATCATCGGTGAAGAGCTGATTGTCGAACGCCAGACCCGTGACGAACAACGACACCGTGAATCCGATGCCACCAATGGCGGCAAGTCCTATCACATGTGTCCAACTGGCGCCGCGTGGCATCTGCGACATGCCGCTTCTCACGCC
>CAZDYO010000126.1:0-6652 GCA_964509555.1 uncultured Acidimicrobiales bacterium | reverse complement strand
CGAGTTTGTTGGCGACATCAACGCGGCCTCGTTCCAGGCTTTCGGCTTCATCTCTCCGAGCATTCATCCCGATCCCGCGCGCAGCTACCACTATCCGTATGCGCCCGACGTGAACGGCGGCGACATAACCGGCTGCATCTTCAATGGCCTCTTCTACCCATCCGATGCAGGCATCCAGACCGTGCCCCAGAACGGCATCGCCAACCTCGACGGCACCAAGGAGCCCGTCAAGGGCGGTTTCGTGGCCCTCAACGACGTGGGCACCCACGACTCGATGATGGACGTGCAGATGGTCGACGCCAACGGGTGTTTCCGCTTCACCGATGTTCCCCAGGGTTCGTACCAGCTGGCGTTGATGGACTACGAACTCCTCTACATCATCGGCTTCTACAACACCACCGTCGGTCCGACCACCATGCAGGCCGACCCCGGTGACCAGGGCGCCCAGAACGGCGTCGTCGACATGGGCGACATGTTCGTCTTCCGCTGGTTCGGCATGAGCTCGGGGTACGTGTTCTACGACTCGGGCATCACCGCCGACGGCCGTGTGATCGGCCCAAGCCAACTCAAGGACAACAGCCTGAAGGCCGCCGCCAACGGCGTGCGAGATTGCTGGGGTCAGAATGATCCGGGCTTCGTCTACGCCGACGCGCCGCCGAGCAGTTGCGAGCCGGGCATCCCCGGCGAGTCGGTAATCATTCGTGAACGCGACGGTTCGATCACCAAGGTCGCGGTCACCGATGCCAACGGCCACTACTACATTCCGGCGATCTGGGGCCCACTGTTCCGTTTCGAAGTCATCGAAGTGGCAGCCCGTGCCCTCGACGTCACCGGTCACTCTGTCCACGACCAGTTCGACAACAACGCCGTTCACTCCCAGGGCAACTGCCCGCCCGATGTCGACGCCCGCCTGGCCCAGCCCGACGTGTTCGGTCCGGTACCCCAGAACTGTCTACCCGACACTCTTGGTGGCGGTCTCCTGCTGGCAAGCATCTTCCAGCAGGGCAAGGAAACCCAGATCGACTTCGGCAAGCTCAGCTACCTCGATCCCAATGCCCCCAACGGCTTCTTCAACGGCGGTACCGGTAACGGCGGAATCATGGGTTCGGTCGTCAACACCGTCACCCGTGTCGAGTGGGCCGCTTCTCAGAGCGCCGCGGAAGATGATGAGCCCGGAATCCCGGGTGTCACCGTCAACCTCTGGGGCCTCGACTCCGGATGCACTCTGGTCGACCCGGTCAACGGCTCCGTCGGTGCCCACAACCCCGACTGTTACACCGTTCCCCTACAGAGTCTCGAGACCGACTCCTACCAGCATCCCGGCTTGCACCGCAACGGTCAGGCGTGTGGCATGCCCCAGGTCGACGGCACCGAATACGCCGATGTCAACCCGACGTTCCTGCCGGTCGGCGAAAACTGTGTTGGTTCATGGCTGATCGGCCCCCACACCAAGGACGGTGCCTGGGACGGCGGATTCGCATTCAGTGATCTACAGGCGGGCCACTACGTGGTTGAGGTCGTGCCTCCTCCCGGGTATCAGATCGTCAAGGAGAACGACCTCAACGTCAATGAGGGCAATTCGTTCGTCCCGGCCATCCCGCCGTCGGGATGCGCGGGCGAGTACCACTTCGCCCAGGTCGACAGCTCATACGATCCGCTCGATCCGGTCCTGGGAAGCGCATACGACGCCTTCGATGACTCGGGAGCGTTTGTCGCCGGCTCACAGCCTGTGCGACTCTGCGACCGTCGCCTGGTGTCTGTCCAGCCATTCCGCAACGCCGGCGTCGACATCATGTTGATGACCGACGGCATGGACCGCACCTGGCAGTCCAACTATGTCGACCCGGCCGTCTCCACGCCCGTCGACCCCTACACCCTCCCCAACCAGTCATGGCAGTCGATCGAGTCGATTCCGATGCCGGGCCGCATGTTCGGTCTGGTTCTCGACGACCTCCAGATGACCGCCGACCGCAACGCGCTCACCCTCGGTGAACAAAGGGGCGTGGCCGGCGTGCCGGTCGGTGTCTACGACTCCACCGGCAACTACGTCACCACGGCATGGACCGACGAGAACGGCCACTACGACTTCCTGCTCCCGGCGAGCATCTCGATCAACAGGGCCAGCCCGCGTGGCGTCGGGCCTCAGATGTACAAGGTCGTGATCAACGACCCCGGGCCCACGGGCAACAACTACGGCTACGATCCGGCCTACATCACCAACCCCAACGTTCTCGAGATCTTCTCGGGCAAGATGACCCCGGCCGACACCCCGTTGCTGTCGCTGTCATCCGGACCGTGCAGCCTTCCCACTGGCACACCCGACTTCTTCAATGTCAACGAGGTCTGGGGCAACAGCGGTTCGTTGCCGAGCAACTACCTGATCAACGGCCTCAACCTGGTCACCTCCACGGTTTCGTTCACTCCGTCCAACGCCGATGGCACTCTCGACGAAGCCGCGGCGATCAACGCCAACCCGTGGATCACCAGTGCGGTCACCCTGCCGGCTCCCTCGCCGGATCCAGCGACGCCCCCGTCGTTCTACGACCAGGTCACCATCGATCTCCACCAGATGGAACTTGACCTGGCCGCAGCGGGCACTCCGTTGGCTCCCGGTCCCTACCAGGTGTCGTTCTCGCAGGGCACCAAGCTGAGCGAGATCCCCCGCAATGGAATCACCTTCCATGTGCTCGGCACCGGCTACGACCTCGATGTCCACACCGTTCCGGCTCCGACAGTTCCCGGCGAGAAGGTCATCCAGGCCACCATCGAGGCGTTCGCCGGCGACGGTATCCCCGACCTGATCGTGGTCCCCCAGCGCTCCTACCGTGAGTCACTGGTCCTCCACGAAGCCGTGGTTATTCAGGGATTTGGCCCCGGCGGCACCATTGCCCAGGGAACCGAACTCGGTGCCATCCAGGATGTTGAACTTCCCTACGCCTTCCAGAAGGGAAGCATCATCTCGCCCTTCGGTGCACTGCTCGACGCGAGCATGTACCAGCCATGGGAAGACCTCATCTCCGGTGCTGCCTACGGCACCCCAATCACATGGGACGGCAACCAGGGCGCCGAAGTCGGCCCGGCCTTCCAGGTGTTGCTCAACGCCGGTGAAGTCACAATGGCCGACGCATTCCAGATCGACGGCTTCGGCATCACCAGCGTGAGGGCCAAGAACGGAGCGATCTTCGTCAACGGCAACGCCGACGGCCTGGTCATCTCCAACAACGCCCTGCAGGCCAACAATGCCGGCGAGGGTGGCGCAGCCGTCGGACTCGGCACTCACAGCAGCGTCACGTTCGAGCGGGTCGCTGTCGGTGATCCCACAGGCAACTTCAGCCTGGTCAACGGCGCCGTCCTGCCGGTCACCCCCGGCACCGGTGAACTTCGCAAGATCACCGGCCGGTCCGACGCCAACAACAACAACGTGGTCATCCGCGACAACCGGATCCTGCAGAACGGCGGCATCATGCTCGCCGGTGGCGTGTCGATCTTCAACGGCAACTCCAACTACCGCCTGCTCGACAACGACATCTGCGGCAACTACTCCTCGGAGTACGGCGGCGGTGTCACCCACTTCGGGTACAGCAATGGTGGCCTGATCAAGGGCAACGTCTTCCAGAACAACGAGTCGTTCGACGAGGGCGGCGGCCTGATGCTGGCCGGCGAGCCGTTCCTGAACGGCCCGCTCGACATCGGCCTTGGCTCCGGTGCGGTCAACATTGAGGACAACCAGTTCCTCTTCAACCTGTCGGGCGACGACGGCGGCGGCATCATGATGCTCCACCCTCTCGGCGACCCGGTCCGCATCGCCAACAACTTCATCAGCGACAACGCAGCCACCGACATGGGCGGCGGCATCCACATGCTGGATGCGTCGGCCGCGACCATCGTCCACAACACCTTTGCCAACAACCTCTCGTCGAGTTCGGCCGAGGATGCCGGAGGCTTCTCCTGCATCGGAGATGTGAGAGTTGGCCCGGGTACCGGAACAAACACGTGTCCGAGAGCCGGTGGTCTCACCACCCAGCCCAACAGCGCCACCTTCCAGGCCACGTTGGCCCCTGGTGCACCGGCATTCTCCGATGCAGTTCTTCAGAACAACATCTTCTGGAACAACCAGGCCGGATTCGTCAACGCGGGCCCCGCTGCTCCCATCAACGGAAAGATCCCGGTGTTCCCCGGAGTCCCCAACGTAGGGGTATACGACGGTGTGGCCGACATGGGCGCTGCGGCCACCCCGATGGTGTTGAATCCCGAGAATTCGATCCTCACGGTTCCGTACGGTGCTGCGACCACCAACCAGGTCGGGGTCGATCCCCAGTTCGTCCTCGACCTACCACTCGAGGTTCAGACACTCGTTGCACCGATCTTCGGTCAGCTGGCCAACGTCAACATGGTGTACCCGGCGCTGAGCCCGGTTGAAGCCAGCGACTACCACATCGCAGCCACATCACCAGCCGTTGATCTTGGCTTGATGGGCGTCGACGGGTTCGACATCGACGGTGAAATCCGGCCGTTCGTCGGTCCGATCGGCGGCAACACGGCCCCCGATGCCGGCGCCGACGAGGTCGTGGGAGCCAGCGCCAGCGGCCTCATGTTCTTCTCGACCATCAGGCTCAACGACGCCAACCTCGGAATCTCCGGTCTCGACGCCCAGCAATGGGCTGCCACCGGTATCTCCACGGTCTTGTCGGGAGTCGGTACCGCGGTCAACCCGCAGGGACCCAACATCGACGGCCTGCACGTGCTCTCGCCCACCTCGTTCCTCGTGTCGTTCCTCGGGGACGATGTCACCCTCCCCGGAGGCATAGGTGGGGCCGGCGCACCCTTCACCGTTCAGGATCAGGACATCGTCGCCTACGACGCGGCCACCAACACATGGAGTCTCGCCGTCGATGGTTCGGCAGTGGGCCTGCTCGGTGGTGCACGAGACATCGATGCCTTCCATCGAAACGCCGATGGGAGCTACCTGGTTTCCTTCACGGGATTCGCGGTGCTGCCCACGCAGGGCGGGCTCATGGGTGTGAGAGACGAAGATGTCGTTCGCATGGTGCCGGTGGCATCCGTCGCCGGGACCGTTGTGAGCGCCTACTTCGAGCCATGGTTCTCGGGCTCGCTGTTGGGTCTCGATCTTGCGGGAGGGGCCGGAGATGTCGATGGCGTGGCGCTCATCAACGCCGGCAACACCTTGTTGCTGTCGATGAAGGGCACCACCAACATCGCCACCACCACGGGCACCCTCAATGTTCGGGATGAAGACGTGATCGCATGCACCGGGGTCACCCGTGGTCCCAACGGTCTGATCACCTGCACACCAAGCGATTTCGCCTACTTCGACGGCACGGTCGAAGGCCTGGCGGGCAACAACGACGTCAACGCCGTGTCCGGGCCGCTGGCCCCCTGAGACGGAGGAACGACGAGAGATGACTGAACCAATGAGACGAAACGGTCAGGAGGCCGGTATGCAGCCGGAAGCAAAGCCCCGAATCGGGCGTCGTGATTTTCTGCGACGTGGGGCACTAGCAACTGTTGTGACTGGTGCCGGCTTGGCGGCCGGGCGCTCCCTGATGACACCGGCTGGTGCGGCAGGGGGGGCCGGGTTGCCATCAGCGGCTCTGTTCCCGCCGAGCAACGCAGTCGACTTCCCGACCATCGCCAGCATTCGTTTGATGACCACCGATGGTCACATCTCGTTCCCCGGGCGTCGTCACTCATCCAAGCCGGTCTACGCCTTCGGGTTCCGGGCCGTCGACGATTCCCGCCTCGTGGCCGATGGCGGTGAGCTCAACGCCAACCCCGGCGACCTCATGGAGAAGTACCGCGGCCACGTCATGCATTCGGCCCCCACCCTCATCGCGATGGAAGGCGTGGAGTTTGCGATCGTGGTCACCAACCTCGGTTTCAGATTCCGCCCCGACCTCGACGATTCCCACACGCTCCACTGGCATGGGTTCCGCAACGCAACCGCCGTCTTCGACGGTGTCCCTGAGCTCAGTGCAGCGGTGCCCCCTGGGCGTGATCTTCCCTACTTCTTCGACCCCAAGCTCCCGGGTTCGCCCGGTCAGCCCAAGGGCTCCGCTGGCGGATACATGTATCACTGCCACTTCGAGGACGTCGAACATGTTCAGATGGGCATGAGCGGGATCGCCTTCATCGAACCCCGCGACATGTGGTTCTTCCCGGACGGCACGCCTCGTGCAGTGCGAAACAAGGTGGCCTACAACCCCACCCCTGCCGGAATCGACACAAGCTTCGATCGTGAATTCGCCCTGATGGCGAACGAGATCGACTACCGCCCCCACGACAACCTCGAGACCCTGCAGCTGTTCACCTGGTCCGACTATGCCCCGCAGTACCGCACCTTCAACGGTCGGGCCTATCCCGACACCGTCGTGCCGCAGATCACCCCGGCTGAGCAATCGGCGAGCTACCAGGAGCTGTTGCAAATGCCGGCGGTGCCGACCACCCCCGACGAGGAAGTCGAAGCTGAGATGCTTTGGCAGCAGAACTCCTCACTGGTACAGGCCCGCGAAGGCGACCGTGTCCTCATCCGCCTGAGCAACCTCGGCTACGAGATCCATTCGGTCGAGTTGGTCGGCGTAAACGACATGCGGGTCATCGCCAACGACGCTTCGCTGCTCGTCGGCAAGGACGG
>CAZDYO010000125.1:0-6710 GCA_964509555.1 uncultured Acidimicrobiales bacterium | reverse complement strand
CGGCATCTATCAGGACGGCGCCACGCTCCGAAAGGCCCTCGGCGACCGTGGATTTGCCAGCTCCGATGCCACCGGTGAGGCCGATCTCGATCATGTGACAGAACCGTAGAAGAGATTCCGGCCTCGCCCAAACTCTCAGGGAAGAGCGGAAGTTCCGGCGGCCGCGATCCGGCCGGCGGAGTCATCGATGCTGGCGTTGACTCCCCCACCGAACGCACTGAGCCCGGCGAGCGCCGCCAGGGCGATGAGCGAGATCAACAGCGTGTACTCGACAAGGCTCGCACCGCGACCGCTGATGGCTCTGATTGCGATCCGTCTCGAAATGTCGGCCAGTGCCTCTCGCATGTTCGGACTCCCCGTGGTGCCTCTCCTGCTGAGAGGCTCACTGGTTCTTTCGGCACATGCCGGCCCACGATAAATGATCCGTTCGACCCAATCGATGGGCCAAACGGCCCGACCTCCCGGGTCGGACGGCCCATGCCGTTCGGCCCACACGGGCCTCATCGATCGCCGACCCCCCACGATTGTGTGCACGTCCCTCCGAAAAACGATTCCGCCGCCCGAAGGCGGCGAAATCGTTGGTGGCTCACAGCGGGTGGACGGCCCGCATCACTCCAGGCTGACGATCCCCATACGCACGGCCTGGAGTACCGCCTGGGTGCGGTCCCGTGCGTCAAGCTTCTGATAGATCGATGCGAGGTGGTTCTTCACCGTCTTCTGGCTGATGTACATCTGGTCGGCGACCTCGGACGTGGAACAGCCATCGGCGATGGCCTGCAACACTTCCTCTTCACGCTTGGTAACGATGCGCTCTTCACGAGCGGGTGCCATCTCGAGTTTTCGTACCTCGTCGAGCATCGACGCCGCCAACTGTGGCGACAGCGCCGTGTCTCCGTTGGAAGCCATGCGGACCGCGTCGGCAATCTCCTCGGTGGAGCAGTCCTTGACGAGATAGCCGCATGCGCCGGCCCGAATGGCATTGGCCAGGACATCCTGGTCGGCATGCATCGTGAGCATCACCACCTTGGTGGCGGATCCCGAACCCCTCACCTGACGGCAGGCTTCCACGCCGTCCATCTCAGGCATCGACACATCCATCAAGATGACGTCGGGCTGGAGACTGGTGGCCATGTTGACGGCTTCGAGGCCGTCCCTGGCCTCACCGACAACATCAAAGCCGTGTTCCGACATTGATCGGCTCAGCCCCTCGCGGAGCATGCGATGATCGTCGGCGAGCATCAGTCGTATGGTCATATGAATCAGCGACCTCGATTTGTCCCGGTGGCCCCGAAGGCCACCCCCGTGTGAAAGAACCGTGTTCGGCTCCCGAATCCATCGGACGACACCACCTCTTTGTTAGGCAATGAGGCCGATTCGCCCACTCCAAGTGGCCAATTCTCGGTCATCGCCGTCGTCCGGCATTGCGGTCTGCAGGAAGGAAACAGCGAACGACGGTGCCCTTGCCCTCTTCGCTGTGGATTTCCAGCGTGGCTCCGATGCTCGAAGCCCGCTCCCTCATTCCCATGATCCCGTATGAATCAAGCCGGCCGGCCTTCCCTTTCGGGAATCCCCGACCGTCATCGGCGATCTCAAGAGCTGCAGCCTCACCATCGCAGCGCCACCTGACCGCCGCCCCTTTGGCCCCTGAGTGGCGTTGGACGTTCACCAGCGCCTCCTGAGCGATCCGCCACAACTCACGTTCCTGCAACAGCGGCAGACGCTGCCCATCGCGATCGGCGTAGACACGAATGTCCAAATCGGATCGCTCCATCAGACGCGAGGCGAATTGTTCGAGCACCTCGCCGATCTCCTGCACCTCGGACACATCGGTACGAAGGTCGTAGAGAGTGTCGCGGACCTCGCCTATCACGCCCCGGAGGTCGCTTCTCAGCTGGCCGAGCGACTCCCCGACCTCCTCGCCTCTGTCCACACGACCGACGATCCGGTCGAGTTCGAACGCGAGATAGGCCAACGACTGCCCGATGTTGTCGTGAAGATCGCGGGCGATCCTGGTCCGTTCCTCGTCGGCGCCAACGGTGCGCAGTCGTCCGAACCACCTGGCGTTGTCGATTGCCAGCGCCGCCGGCTCGACGAACCCCTTGAGAAGCTCGATGTCGCGTCTGCTGAACGCCGCAGGCCGGCGCGACTCCACCGCGAGCAGGCCGATGACAGACCCTCTCGCCGGCAGGACCGAATAGATGCCCGATGACGAGTTCGGTGAGATTCCGGGACCGTTCGGTCGGCTCAGGTCAGCGACCTCGACCATGCGGTTGTCGGTCATCGACTTCATGAGTGGGGCCGGGAGTTCGGTCGGGCCCAAGCGGGATGGCAACGTCGACCCCTCACGTCGCACGACCTGCCAACTGGCGTCGGTGTCGTCGAACACCAGGATCGCCACCGCATCGAAGTCGATGAGGCCACGCAATCTCCCGACCGTCGTGTCAAGAACATCGCCGAGATCCAAAGACGCCGGCAGCGTCTGAGCGATCCGATGGAGGGAGAACAGGAGAGCGTTCGCGTCCGACAATCTGTCGAGACGGTTGAGCGCCAGGGAATGCTGTCGGTCCGCCTCCCCGCTTATGCGTCGGGCGTAGCCGGCCACCACGCCAACCAGCAGCATCACCGTGGACCACTGAAGTGCCAGTCGAAGATCCTGTGAGGTGAACTCCGGTCGGGATGCCTCGGCGAGGCTGACGGCCAGCGACGCTCCGATGCTGATACGCAACCCGAAGCCGAAACCCCGTGCGAACCCGGCGACGACAATCGCCGTTATCAGCGAGAAGACGAACGGCGAGTCCCAGAATCCGGTTGAGGCGACCGCTGCGACATGGAGGGCAATCTCCGCGAACACCTGAAGAAGCGAAAAGATGTTGCCTCGATAGCGAATCGGGCTGATGGTGCGGATCACCGTGTAGCTCACCACCACGAAACACCACGTGACGATGGTCATGTCGGAGTTGAGGAAGGCGTCGGCCGCCAAGGCCAGCGACACCACGGTCATTCCCCATCGAATCGCAAGAATCGCGGACGCGAAGTGTTCGACGCGATCCATACGGCTTGGCAGACCGGGATCGCGTTTGTCGTAGCCGTCGCTCTTCACTCGCAGCCGCGAAAACGGGAGCGAGCGCCGGGCCGACCTCCGAGGCAGCTCCTGTACGGGCGCCTCGGATGGTGTCTCAGTTTCGCTCATGGTGTCGATGGTGGATCACCCCTTATCGGATGGGTCTCCATCGGCAGCCGTCGGCCATTCGGTAGAAATACTCAGGACGTTGGCCGGAAATCGGCACAAGCGGTCGACGCCGGATCGCACAATGCGGTCCACTCGTCATCCGCCCAGATTGTCTTCCAGCCGGCAATCTCCGACACGAGCTGAGTGAGCGCTCGATCAGTCTGCCAGACGAGCGTCACGCCGCCCGTCCTGTCGAGCACCTCGCGCCATGAGGGTCCGGCATCGAACAGCACGAGGTAGTCAGCCATCAGCGAAGCTTCGTGGAGTTCGTAACGGTCGTCAATCCATGCCGACCCCTCGTCGCCGTAGCGCAGGTCGAGATAGTTGCCCACGAAGTCCGGATGGATGAGGTGGGTGTCGGCAGGTGACATTCCTGCATCCTCGAGCACGTTGATCGCCTCGACCGGATATCTGGACAGGTCGACATTGGGCGAGCGGACCCCCACGATGGGGAGCACCAACACAGCCACAAGAAGTATGGTCCCGAGCCGGTGGATGACCGCCGACGACTCGCCGACCTTCAGGCGGCCGAGCGAAGGAAGTCCCTCAGCCATCACCGGAATTGCGACGACGGCGGCTATCGGAATGTTGCGCCGGCTCACCAGCGCGGCCGCGATGAAGATGATCGCCGGAAGAAGGCTGCGCCACGTTGACCGTCTCGTGACAGCAATGATCGTGACGACGATCACCAGTAGAAAGGCTCTGGCGTACAGGGCATCAAATGACGGTGACTGCCATTCGACCACGTGGGAGAGGACCTCGCGTCGACCGAGCAGCTGAATGGGAAAGATCAGCAGTCGCGGCCCGTAGGGATTGGCGATGCCACCCAGGAGAATTCCTGCACCCAGCCATGCCAGCGCCTTTGATTCCCGCCTGAAGTCGCTGTGATCAATACGGGCACCGGCAATTCGAGCCGTGAGCAGCACAATGCCGAGGGGCCAGCTGCCATGTACCCCGATCCACACGAATCCCACGACGGCCAGGTGTCGAACCGAGCCGCTGCCCTGAGCGGTCCGCAAGGTGACCGCCAGCATCACCAACGCGATGAGAAGCGGACGCCCGCTCCACATGCCGGCCCCGATGACGAGAATCGGGGCGGTTACCAGCACCCTCGTGTGGACGCTGGGGTTCTGGTCGCCCAGATTCCAGACCAGCCATGCCAATGCGCCGGCCAGGAAACCCGTGAGCACCCGCAGCCCGCCGAAACCAGCCAAGTCGTTGACCACACCGTAGAGGAGGGAGGCCAACCAGCTCTGAACAACCACGTCGCGGCCCTGCGAGGTCCAAGTGAACACATCGTGATGCACGAAGCCGTGGGCGATGATCTCCCGGCCGGTGGCCAAGTGGGTGAGAAAGCTGTTGTCGGATATTCGCTGCGCCCCGATGAGGATGCCGACAAGCGCCACCACCAGAGCGACGACCCGGCCGAGATCGAAGCGAAGCCAGGCCCGCGACACCTCGGGCATCGGGGACGCAGGCTGACGATCATCGGCTGACGGCCGGTGAACCTCTGAATCCATGGCCACGGTCATAGGGTGGGAACTTCCGGTGCCGGTCTCAGAAATTTGCCATGATCCGCAGCGCGGCCGGACCCAGAACGATCGTGAACAACGCCGGGAAGATGCAGAACACCATCGGGATCAGCATCTTCACCGGGGCCTTCTGGGCCCGCTCCTGGGCCAGCTGGCGACGCTTGATGCGCATCTCGGCTGCCTGGGAGCGCAACACACGCCCGATGGACACACCGAAGGTGTCGGCCTGCAGGATTGCCAGCACAAAACTGCGGATCTCAGGTACCTCGACCCGGGCATCGACAGCCCGCATCGCCTCGGCCCTCGTGGAGCCGGCACGCACCTCACCGAGCATACGAATGAACTCGTCGCTCAGAGGACCCGGAACGGACTGGACCGTACGGTCGAGCGCCTGCTCGAATCCGAGACCGGCCTCGACGCTGATCACCAGGAGGTCGATGATGTCGGGAAGTTCCCGCTGAATGGTTCGCTGGCGTTCATCCACTGCCCGGTTGAGCTTGGCGTCGGGCCCCACCAGAAGGACCAGAACCACGAGCACGGCCACTCCCATCTGGCTTTTTCCCTGGAACCCGAGAGGGTTGAGACCATAGAAGAACCAGAGAGAAACCGGCACCATCACGACGGTGATGACCCGGATGGCCAGAAAGCGGTCGACCGCGTCCGAAGAGGACCGGCCCGACAGCACGAACTTGTGGCGAACCGAGTCGACGTAACCAACGGGTGTGAATCGTCGCCCGAGATTCGTGAGCGCCCCGAGCACCGGCATCAGAGCTCTCTCGGCAAGCGGGTTGAGGAGCTCCTGATCCCTCACGTTGTCGATTTCGTAGTCGTCGAGTTGTCGGAGAGACTCCCTCACCACCGACTTCTCGTGGGCTTGCGAAGCCACCGTCCAGATGACCAGACCTATGGCCCCTCCGAACAGGGCGACTGCGATTTGTGGGTCAAGGTTGAACACGATGTCCTCAGATTTCGATCGTGATGATCTTCTTCATCCATGCGAATCCCGCAACTGCGGCGATGGCAGAGATGACCAACAGAACCTTGCCGAACGAGTCGGTGAACAGAATCTCTATGTAGTCCTTGTTGAGGGCCCACATGACGAAACCGAGCAGGATCGGCAGAGCACCGAGAATGATGGCGCTCATCTTTCCCTCGGCCGTGAGCGACGCGACGTCTCGACGGAGACGTTCACGTTCGGTCATGGTCTCGGCGACGGTGAGCAACAGCTCGGACAGGTTTCCACCCACCTCCCGTTGGATCCGCACGGCCATGACAGCCCACGCAAAGTCGTTCGAGTCCATCCGCTCGGCAGACGCATCCATGGACTCCTCCACGGGGCGCCCGAGCTGGGCCTCGGTGACGATTCGTCGAAGCTCGCCGGCCATCGGCTCCTCGATCTCCTGGGAAACCGCGTCGACACCCTGCATGAACGAATACCCGGCCTTGAGGGTGGACGAAAGCAGTTGGAGAGTGTCGGGCAGCTGGTTCATGAATTTCTTGCGGCGCCTACCGGCCTTCATTTTCACGACGAGCGGTGGGATCATGAGCCCCATGGTTCCGAAGAAGATCATCGCCGAGAGCGTCTTGCCGAGAAGAAGGCCGAACACCGCCGCGAACAGGGCGATCGCCGCGTAGCCACTCAGCGCCTCACCAACACGCAACGGCAGGTCGGCCCGCTCGAGCAGGGCTTCCGACTTCGACATCACTCCCTGTCGCTCGGCGAGGTTCTCGGTGATCTGCACCGCCCGCTTCACGAACAGATTCTTCGATATGCGCTTCTTGTGTTCACCCTGCAGGTCGGCATCGAGAACTGCTGCCGGCTCGGTGTAGGGCAAGAGCGTGGAGTCGAGACCCGAAGGATCCTTCTGCAAGAGCATCACCATGGCGTACGCTCCGAGAGCCGCGGCCAGGGCCCCCATGACGATGCCGAGTTCCTTGGCGAAACTTCC
>CAZDYO010000124.1:0-6764 GCA_964509555.1 uncultured Acidimicrobiales bacterium | reverse complement strand
TTGAGACGGGGGAGCAGACCGCCCAACAAGCGTGTCCAGACCTCGAACACGTGGTGGAGCATCCCGGTGCCGCGGGTCTCGGTGAGAAACTCCGTACGGAAACCAATCAGGGCCCGAGCGGGGACGACGTAGTCGAGCCTGACCCAACCGGTGCCGTGATTCGACATGTCTTCCATCTTGGCTTTGCGTTCGCCCAGAAGCTGGGTGACCGAGCCCACATGTTCCTCGGGAGCATCAATCGTGAGACGCTCGGTGGGCTCGTGGAGGGTGCCGTCAATCTCGCGGGTGAGCACCGCCGGCTTGCCCACCGTGAGCTCGAATCCTTCCCGGCGCATGGTCTCGACCAACACGGCCAGCTGCAACTCACCGCGTCCCTGGACCTCCCAGGTGTCGGGACGATCGGTGGGCAGAACCCGGATGGAGACGTTGCCTATCAGCTCGGCATCGAGGCGATTCTTGATGAGACGGGCGGTGAGCTTCTTGCCGTCGTTCCCGGCGAGGGGCGAGGAGTTGACACCGATGGTCATCGACAACGTGGGCTCGTCGACATGAATGGCCGGCAGGGGGCGAGGATCGTCGAGATCGGTGAGTGTGTCGCCGATCGAGATCTCCGGGATACCGGAAATGCTGATGAGCTGACCGGGACCGGCTTCATCGACATCGACCTCGTCGAGAGCATCGGTGACAGTGAGGGTGCCGATTCGAGCCGACACGACCGAACCGTCGGCCCGGCACCAACCCACAGCCTGACCCTTGCGGATGGTGCCGTGCTTCACGCGGCACACCGCGATGCGGCCCACATACGGTGACGCATCCAGGTTGGTGACCCACGCCTGCAACGGGTGGTCTTCCTCGAACTCGGGCGGCGGAACCGTGTCGAGCAGGGTCTTGAACAGCGGCTCCATGTCGGTACCCGGCATCGAGGGATCGAGGGTGGCGATGCCCTCTCGGGCGACCGTGTAGACGATCGGGAACTCGATCTGCTCCTCGTCGGCGTCGAGATCGAGGAAGAGCTCATAAACCTCGTCGACAACCTCGGCGATTCGAGCGTCGGGACGGTCGATCTTGTTGACAACGAGAATCACCGGCAGACGCAATTCCAGCGCCTTTCGGAGCACGAATCGTGTTTGGGGCAGCGGCCCTTCGCTGGCATCGACCAGCAACACAACGGCGTCGACCATGGTGAGCGCACGCTCGACCTCGCCACCGAAGTCGGCATGGCCCGGGGTGTCGACGATGTTGATCTTCACACCGTGGTGATTCACCGCGGTGTTCTTGGCGAGAATCGTGATCCCCTTCTCGCGCTCGAGATCGGTCGAATCCATCACCCGATCGGTAAGAACCGCACCATCGCGGAAGGCGCCGGATTGGCGCAGAAGGGCATCGACCAGTGTGGTCTTGCCGTGGTCAACATGGGCGATCATCGCCACGTTGCGAAGATCGTTTCGGGTGGTAGTCACCGCCCGAGGCTATCGACAGCCCCGCGATTCCCCCGTTGCCGGGCCCGTTGGCATACGAGACTGTGGTCACCCCGCTTGAGTGACTTCAGTTGGACGGCCGGGTGTGCCAGCCTTGCAACATGAGCGATCCGACCCCCAAAGATGATCAGGACACAACCGAATCGGACGGGCCACAGCCCGCCGTGACGGACGCGGCCAAGCTGATCCGGCTGGGCACGATGGTCCAAGCATTGATGGACGAGGTTCGCAGTGCCGACACCGACGAACCCAGCCGCATGATGTTGGCCCGCATACACAACGAGACCGTCGAGGAACTGTCGAAGGTTCTCTCACCCGATCTGATGGAGGAGCTCACCGAATTCGCCGCCTGCTGCGACGACGACGGCGTTCCGACCGAGTCCGAGATCAGGGTGGCGCAGGCCCAGCTCGTTGGCTGGATGCAGGGGTTACTCCAGGGGTTGCAGGCTTCGATGGCCGCTCAGCAGGCCGCGGCGGCTGGTCAACTCCGCGAGCTGCAGGCCGCTCGCGGCAACCCACGGCCGGGGGACGGGAGAGCCGACACCCTCCCGCACCAGAGCGGCACCTACCTCTGAGGCAGAGGACCCGCTACTTCGCGACAGTCGAGAGACCTCCACCCACAGGGATCACCGCGCCGGTCACATACGACGAAGCACGCGATGCGAGATAGATAGCCACACCGGCCATGTCATCCGGCTGTCCGATTCTTCCGAGGGGCACATCGCCGGCGATGGCCGCCCTGGTCGCCGGATCATCGAGAGCGAACTTCATCATGTTGGAATCGAACGGTCCCGGGGCGATGGCATTCACCGTGATGTGATCGGTGGCAAGTTCCTTGGCCAGATGGCGGGTGAGCATGATCATGCCTGCTTTGGAGGTCGAGTAGGAGAACGTGTCCATCTCCGGAGGCGTGAGG
This sequence comes from uncultured Acidimicrobiales bacterium, assembly GCA_964509555.1. GTDB lineage: Bacteria > Actinomycetota > Acidimicrobiia > Acidimicrobiales > Aldehydirespiratoraceae > SZUA-87. Next base: position 4,370 of record CAZDYO010000124.1, on the reverse strand, counting down.
CCGTTGACCGATGCGGTGTTGATGATTCGCGCCGGTGAATCGGGGGAGGCCGCGGCCTTCAGTAGAGGCAACAGGCTCTGGGTCAGAAAGAACGGACCGCGCAGATTGACGTTCATCACCTTGTCCCAGCCGGTGGCGGAGAACGTCTCGAGCGGCTCTCCCCACGACGCACCGGCGTTGTTGTAGAGCAGATCAAGCGATTCCCATCTCGCCGATATCTCTCCCGACAGGTGGGCGATGCCCTCGTCGGTCGACAGGTCGCACGGAACCGCGATGCAGGTTCCCTTCTCCGACAGACGGTCGGCGGCTGCGGTGACCTGCTCCACCTTGCGTGCCGAAATGATCACCTCGCAGCCGGCGTCGATCAGGCCCTCGGCGATCATGAAACCGATACCCCGGCTGCCGCCGGTGACCACGGCCCGTTTACCCTCCAGTCCGAACAACGACTCAATACGGCTTGCGCTCATGGCGATCCTTTGTTTGCCTCGCGACCATCGGAGCGTCATCATGCCGCGCCGGAGCCGTATCCCACAAAGAGACCGACAATGATCCCCCTACGCGACGAGAATCCGACCAGCCACTTCCCTCTCGTCACCGTCGGGTTGATCATCGCCTGTGTGGTCACCTTTCTCATCGTGCAGCCATCGGCCAGCCGGAGCATCGACTCACCGGCTCCATCGGAGGTCGTCGATCAGGTCAGGTTCACCTACCAATACGCTGCCATCCCCTGTGAGATCACCCAGGGCAGGCCTCTCACCGTTGCCGAGATCGGGGCCACCCAACTACGGGGTGTCTCCAGCGCCTGCGCGGCGACCTCACCCGGCCGCATCGCCTTCCCCGCCAAGTCGATCGCCCTCTCGGTATTGGTGTCGATGTTTCTCCACGGCGGGTGGATCCACCTCATCGGCAACATGGTGTTTCTATGGGTGTTCGGCAACAACATTGAGGACCACATGGGTTCGGTCCTGTATTTGATCTTCTACCTATCGGCCGGCGCGGTGGCCACCGGCGCTCACGTGATGCTTGATCTTGATTCGACGGTGCCCGTGATCGGGGCGAGCGGAGCCATCGCAGGGGTGATGGGCGCCTACCTCATCTGGTTTCCGTGGGCCCGAATTCGCACGCTTCTGCTCATCGGGGTCGTCCCTCTGTGGCCCAGGCTTCCGGCCGCGATCCTTCTCGTGTTGTGGTTCCTGATGCAGTTCTTCACGGTCCCCGGAAGTGGCGTGGCCTGGGTGGCACACGTGGGCGGATTCGTCTTCGGTGCAGTGGTGGCCTGGGTTGCACGCCGGGATCCGGGTTTCCGGCGCAGACTGGCCGCCCACCGCCGTCTCATGGTCGGGCGGGCATGAAGCTACCGAGAGGCCGCTGGCGGTGGCGGATTCGCCCGTCGTCAGGACACCGGCGGCGATGATTACAGCCCTGCGTGCCAACTCCTGATCGCGTCGGCGATCTCCGGCCCGGAGTCCTCTTGGATGAAGTGGATTCCCGGTACCGTCACCTCGGTCTGATTGGGCCACGATCGGCAGAACTCGCGCTGGGGTCCGGTGAGGATGGTGCCCGGATCGGCGTTGACGAACAGCTTTGGCAGCTCGGAATCCGCCAGCCACTCCGCGTAGGCGCCGACGATCTCCACGACGTCGGCTGGTTCACCAGACAATGGGATCTCACGCGGCCAAGTGAGGGTGGGGCGCCTGCTCTCTCCCGGTTCGATGTAGGGACGGCGATACTCATCCATCTCCGCGGGGTCGAGAGTCCTGATGATCGAGGCCGGCAGGATGGCCTCCACGAACAGGTTCTTGTCGAGAATGAGGTCTTCGCCCTCATCGGATCGCATCGCCTCGAAGATCCCGCGTGCTGCTTCGGGCCACGCATCCCATGTGACCGGTCTGACGATCGACTCCATGTAGCAGATCCCCTTGATCTGATGAGGGAACCTGTGGGCGCGGTGAAAGCCCAGCGCCGACCCCCAGTCGTGGACCACCAAGGTGACGTTCTCGGTTGCGCCCACTGCCTCGAACCAGCCGTCGAGATAGCGGCGGTGCTCCACGAACCGGTATGACCCGGGACCCGAGTCGGGCAGCTTGTCGCTGTCGCCCATGCCGATGAGGTCGGGGGCCAGGAGACGCCCCAGACCCTCGCAGCCGGTCATCACATGTCGCCACAAGTATGAGGATGTGGGGTTGCCATGGAGAAACACGATCGGATCACCTTCGCCGTGTTCCACCCAGGCCATGCGCCGGCCTTCCACTTCCACGAACTTCTTGTCTGGCATCCTGGCCTCCCGGTCAACTGATACAGCAGGCTTGCACAAGTCGGTGGGCTACATCACACACCGTCGGGGGCCGGGTCAGGCCGGCGAACCCTCGGCCACCCCGGCCATCATCAAGCCGAGGCCTTCGCGGGTGGCGTCTTCGGCCGCAACGATCCCCATTATGCGGCCTTCGAACATCACCGCGATGCGGTCGGATATGGCCAGCAGTTCGTCGAGGTCCTCGGAAATCACCAAGGCGGCGGTGCCGAGGTTGCGTTGGGCGATGATCTGCTGGTGGATGTATTCGGCAGCACCGATGTCGACGCCTCTCGTGGGCTGGGCCGCCAACAGGACGGTTGGTTCCGACGCCAACTCGCGAGCGAGAATCAGTTTCTGGATGTTTCCGCCGGACAGGGTTGACGTGCTCGTATCGAGCCCGGGTGTCTTGACCTTGAACTGGTCGACAAGTTGTCGGCAATGCCTCTTTATCTCGGCGAACCTGAGCAGCCCCCGACTGGAGAACTGTTCGGACCCATGGTCGATCAGAACCAGGTTCTCGCTGACCGTGAACTCCCCGATCGCTCCATCTCGCATTCGCTCCTCTGGTACGTAGGCGAGCCCGGCCCGACGAGTTGTGCGGGCACCCGACCCCACCGCGTCGACCCCGTTTATCTGAACCACCGAGCCCTGCTTCGCGGGTCGAAGTCCGGCCACCACCTCGGCGAGTTCGCGTTGCCCGTTGCCCGACACCCCGGCAATCCCGACAACTTCACCAGCGCGAACCTCAAGGTTGAGATCGTCGATGGCCAGCGTTCCACGGTCGCTGGTGGCGGTGAGGCCCTTGATCACGAGTCGCGGCTCGCCCACCTCCACGGGTGGTCGATCCGGCGCCAGCGAAACTTCACGTCCGACCATCAACTCTGCAAGTCGATGACGGTCGGACTCGCCGGGGGTGGTGTGTCCGGTGACCCGTCCATTTCGCAGCACGGTGATCTCGTCGGAGATGGCCACCACCTCACGCAGCTTGTGGGAGATGAAGATCAGGCCGTGACCCGAATCGCGCATCCCCGAGAGGATCTCGAAGAACTCGTCGACCTCCTGCGGGGTGAGCACAGCGGTGGGTTCGTCGAGCACGAGCAACTTGGCCTCGCGATACAAGGCCTTGATTATCTCGACCCGCTGACGTTCACCCACCGCCAGTTTCCAGACCTCGACCGACGGATCAATGGCCAGCCCGAAGCGTTCCGATATCTCGCGGACACGCTCGCTGACCACAGCGGGATCGGTGAGCGGCCACCGCGTGGACCTGGTGCCCAGGGCCACGTTCTCGGCGACGGTCAGGGTCGGAACCAGCATGAAGTGCTGATGGATCATTCCGATTCCGTGCTCAATGGCGAACGAGGGTGAGACGATCTTCACCGACTCCCCGTTGAGCCGAATCTCGCCCTCATCGGGTTGATACAGCCCGAACAGGATCTTCATGAGCGTGCTCTTGCCGGCACCGTTCTCACCCAGGAGGGTGTGGACCTCGCCCGATCGCACGGTTAGGTCGATCGAGTCGTTGGCCAGCACCCCCGGGAAACGCTTGGTGATGCCACGCATCTCGAGCATTGGTGAATCGTCGTCTTGTGCCATGTCGTCTCAGATGGTCGAAGCGTGTGCAACCCGGTGGACGGCCGCCGAATGCGACCGTCCACCGGATGAACGATTGTCAGCCGTTGGGATCGATCGATCCGTCGATGATTCCCTTGATGGTCTCATCGGCCTTGGCCCGTACGTCGGCCGGAAGGTCGTAGCCGTCGTTGAACTCGATCACCAGACCACCGTTGGCCAGGTTGATCTCGTAGGCCTTGCCACCGATGGTGCCCGCGGCACGGTCGGCGAGCATCTGTTCGATGATGACCTCCCAGTGGTAGACCTGCGAAGCCACGACAAGATCCGGAGCCAGAGAGGTCTGGTTGGCCTGCGTGCCGAACCAGGGCACGCCCGCGTCCTTGGCCACACCGACCGCACCAACCACCATCTGGGCCGAGCCGGTCAGCACATCGGCGCCGTTGGCGATGAGTGCCTTTGCGGCCTCAGCAGCGAGGGCGACATCACCGAACGAACCGGTGTA
>CAZDYO010000123.1:0-6792 GCA_964509555.1 uncultured Acidimicrobiales bacterium | reverse complement strand
CCGGCCAGAGCTTTGCCGAGGCCATTGCATTTCTTGGGAAGCCGAGTCCTGCGAGTGGTTGCCCCCACCAGTCGACTGTTGGCATGTGGCGCGAACGGGCCGCGTCGCGGGTACGCAACGGGGAGCTCCCCACCACAATCGACGGCCCGTACGCCGGGGTTCAACCCGGACGCTTGCTCGACGTGCTCGACGGCCTCATCGACACACTGGCCGGACGGTCATCAGACGATGGCGAAGTTGTCATTCACGGCTCGCCGGTCCTTGCCAACACCTGGCTCATTCCCGACGGCACCATGGTGTTGACCGGATGGCACCACTGCGGGCTGGGCGACCGGCATCACGATCTGGCCATCGCCGCGGCTGTGCTCGCTGGCCGTTACGGTCCGCCGCTCATCCCGGTGATGCTCGAGGAATACGGGCTCGATCTGGTTGATCCGCGTCGGCTCGACCTCCATCAGCTTCTCGCACATCTCAGCGGTGCTGCCCGGTGATTCCTCCGGGAACACGTGCCGAGCGTCCGCTGGTGATCCTCGGACCCACCGCTTCCGGAAAATCGAGCCTGGCCCTGGCGCTCGCCGACTTGGTCGAGGGTGCCGAGATCGTGTCGGTCGACTCAATGCAGGTCTACAAGGGGATGGACATCGGCACCGCCACGCCGACGGCGGCCGAGCAAGAGGCCGTGCGCCACCACCTGATCAACCTTGTCGAGCCCACGGTGGCGTTCACCGCCGGAGAGTTCCAGAGGCGAACCCGTGAGGTGTTGGCCGACATCACCTGGCGCGGAGGAGTACCGATACTCGTCGGTGGGACCGGCCTCTACCTCCGGGCAGTCATCGATGATCTGGATATTCCCGGGCAGTTCCCCGAGGTGAGAGGAGAACTCGAGGGGTGTGCCGACACTGAGGACCTTCACCGGCAACTCGTGGCCGCCGACCCGGTCGCCGCGGCCCGGATGGAACCGAGCAATCGTCGTCGGATAGTTCGCGCCCTGGAGGTCACAATCGGATCCGGGAGACCGTTTTCGTCCTTCGGGCCGGGTTTGGAGACCTACCCGCCCAACCGGTTCGTGCAGGTGGCCATCCGACGGCCCCGGTCCGAGGTCGACAGCCGGATCGTGGCCCGTTACCACACCCAGATCGAGCAGGGTTTCCTCGAGGAGGTGGCCAGTCTCGCCGAGACCGGTTTGGGGCCGACTGCACGTCAAGCACTCGGATATCGCGAGCTGCTCGAACATCTCGAAGGACGGTGCACAATCGAAGAGGCGCTTGATCAGGCGATTCGGCGAACAATTCGTTTTGCCCGTCGCCAGGAGCGTTGGTTCAGGCGCGATCCTCGCCTCCATTGGGTCGAGGCGCCGGTCGATCCGGCCGATGTTCTGGGAATCTGGGATCGCGTTCGCGCAACTCACACGTGAGACGCCTTCAGACCTGCGAGAATGGACAACCATGGCAGACCGACTCTCGAAACACCACGGGCTCGGGAACGATTTTCTCATTGCTCTCACCGATCGACTTCCGCTCGATGCGGGCACCAAGGCGATCTCCTGGTGCGATCGACGCACCGGTATAGGGGCCGACGGGCTCATCTATGGCATCCGAACCATCAATGACTCGATCACCATGCGTCTGCTCAACTCCGACGGAAGCCCGGCCGCGGTCAGCGGAAACGGGCTGCGGTGCCTGGCCCAGGCGATTGCCATCGAACGTGGGGTTCCCCATCTGGAGATAGACATCTCGACCCCCGCCGGCGTCAGACACTGCTCCGTGCACGCGGCAGCCGAACCATCGACAGTGGTGGTCACCGTCGACATGGGCGTGATCTGCCCGGGACCCGACCCCGACACCGACGACCTCGAAGGAGCCGTTGGCGAAGCGTTGGCCAGGGTCAAGCGCTGGGAAACCGCCGACATAGGCAATCCCCACATCGTGTTCGAGGTCGAGGAATTCGACGGCCTCGACGTCGCCTCCACCGGCCGGGCCGTGGAGGCCCACTTCGAAGACGGAGCAAATGTGCATTTCGTGAAGGTCGTGGCACCAAACCAACTTGAACTACGGGTCTGGGAGCGGGGTGCCGGTGTCACCCGGGCGTGTGGCAGCGGAGCCACCGTCGCGGCTTCCATCTTCCATCGATGGGGCGCAGTTGGCCCGAAGGTGATGGTGTCCATGCCCGGTGGGGATGCCGTGGTCGACGTGAGCGGTCCGACCACGCTCACCGGGCCTGCCACCCACATCGCTGACGTCGTGATGCCTGATGCCTGAAACCGACATGGAACCGGTCGATCCGACCGGGCCGGTCGACGAGACCACCCACCGCGGCGCGTTCGGCGAGTTCGGTGGCGAATCCGGCGGTCTGATCGAGCGAACCTTCCGTGAGCGGATCGTGCTCGTGGGGGTCACCCTTTCCGGCCAGGACCCCGCCGACACCGATGCCTCGCTCGACGAACTGGCGCTGCTGGTCGACACCGCGGGCGCCGATGCTGTTGAGCGACTGGTGCAACGTCGGAGCTCCCCTGATCCAGCCACCTACATAGGCTCAGGCAAGGCCATCGAAGTGCGTGAGCTGGCCGAGATGGTCGACTGCGACACCGTGGTTTTCGACGATGAGCTCAGCCCCGCGCAGCAGTTCAATCTCGAAAGGATCCTGGGCCGCACCGCCCTCGATCGCACCGCGGTGATCCTCGACATTTTCGCCCAGAACGCCAGCACCCTCGAGGGCAAGGCCCAGGTCGAACTGGCCCAGCTTCGATACCGACTGCCACGCCTTCGCAGCTCCGGACGCAAGTTCAGCCAGCAGGGCGGCGGTATCGGAACCCGCGGACCGGGTGAGACTCAGCTCGAGGTCGACCGCCGTCGCCTCGTGCGTAGGGTCCACAAGCTCGAAGCCGACCTCCGCAAGGTGCAACTGCATCGCGAGACCCAGTCGAAGGCCCGTTCGCGCACCCGCAATCGGGCGGTGGCCCTCGTCGGATACACCAATGCCGGGAAGTCCTCGCTCCTCAACGCACTCACCGACGCCGATGTCCTTGTCGAAGACCGCCTCTTTGCCACACTCGATGCCACCACCAGGCGCCTGTCGCTGCCGGGAGGCGAGAGTGTCTACGCCACCGACACGGTTGGTTTCGTGCGCAAGCTGCCGCATCAACTCGTCAACGCCTTCAAGACCACGCTCGATGTGGTGCGCGATGCCGACCTGCTGGTCCACGTGGTCGACGGCTCGGGCCCCGACCCGCAGGGTTGCATCGACGCGGTGCATTCGGTTCTCAACGAGATCGGTGCCGGCGATGTGCCCGAGCTCACCGTGTTCAACAAGGCCGATCTCAACGATGGCGCGGCCAACCTCGCCCGTCACCACGAAGGATCAGTGGCCGTGTCGGCCCAAACCGGTGAGGGAATCGACGATCTGCTCGAGTTGATCGGCAACAGGGTCAGGTCGATGACCACCACCACCGACCTGTTGGTGCCGTGGTCGCGGGGCGACATCCTGGCTGCCGTCCACCGGGAGGGCCAGGTACTGAGCGAGACGGCTGCTTCCGACGGCATGGCCATCAGGGCCCGCCTGGAGCCATCGTCACTTGGTGCGCTCAGAGAGTTCGTGGTGGCCAGTGACAAACCAAACGGGTGATCAAATGACAAACGGCTTCGTGCCTCCTGCCTACCCCTACGACCTTCTCGACGCGCTTCGTGCCGACGCGGCCGCATTGCCCGGCGGCGTCATCGACTGCTCGATCGGAACTCCCTACGATCCGCCACCGCAAGCGGTGATTGAGGCCCTTTCGACCTCCGACACCGAGCGCGGCTACCCGCCGTCGATCGGCTCGATCCGCTTCCGTGAGGCAGCGGCGGCGTGGGTGGAGCACCGGTTAGGGGTTTCGGTCGATCCGGCCACCCAGATCGGGGCGTGCATCGGGACCAAGGAGATGGTGGCCGGTACCCCCAAGTTCCTGAGGTTGCGTCGCCCGGATCTCGACACCGTCCTCTACCCGGCCATCTCCTACCCGTCCTATGAGATGGGCGCCACGCTGGCCGGATGCCGTGCTGTTGCCGTGCCGGTCGACGATCAGTGGCGAATCGACCTTTCTGCGATCGACCCTGGCGACGCGGCGCGGGCCCTGTGCCTGTGGGTCAACACGCCGGGTAACCCGGCCGGGGGACTCGACGATCTCGACGCGGTGGCCGACTGGGGACGGGCCAACGATGTGCTGGTCCTCAGCGACGAGTGCTACGCCGAGTTCACCTGGGACGGCCCTCCCCGAACGGCGCTGGCCAACGGAACCGACGGTGTGGTCGCGGTTCATTCACTTTCGAAACGGTCGAACCTGGCCGGTTTGAGGGTCGGTTTCTACGCGGGCGACACCGAGGTTGTGCAATACCTCCGGGAGGTTCGCAAGCACGCCGGTTTTCTGGTTCCCGGCCCGGTGCAGGCCGCCGCCGTGGCTGCCTGGGCCGACCAGGACCACGTCGAGTTGCAAAGGCAGCGCTACCGCAAACGCCTCGAGATGGGTGCCGAACTGTTGGCCATGTTCGACGCTCCAGCGGCGCTGCCCGGCGGTGGCTTCTACCTGTGGGCCGAAGCCCCCGACGGTGATGCGTGGGCGTTGGCCCGTCGCCTGGCCGCCAAGTCGGGTGTGATCGTGAGTCCCGGGGAGTTCTACGGTGATGCCGGTCGGGCCCGGGTGCGGCTGGCCGTTGTGCAGCCGGAAGAAAGGTTCCGGTTGGCGCTCGACAGAGCATCGGCGTCGTGAGCGGTCCGGGCCTGCCGCCACCGCCACAACCACCGCCTCCACGTCAACGTTCACTCCAACCCTGGATCTGGACCGGTGGCATTGCTGCGGTCGTCGGGATCATCGCGGTGGTTGCCTGGGTCGGCTACCAGTTCTACGAAATGTCAGTCGATGTCGACAACTTCGTCCGCTCGGGGGCTGAGCAACCCGCTGAGTTCGTGATCGACGAGCCGGTCCATTGGACCGTGTTCGTGGAGCCCCAATCCGCTTCGTTGATCGGAGTGAGATTCCAGATCTGGGATGTCAACGCGGGTCGAAGGGTCGAGATGCAGACCTACGACGGCTCTTTCTCCTACGGATTCCCCGACCACTCTGGCCGTTCGGTGGCCACGGTCGCCCTCCAGCCCGGTACCTACTCCATACAGGTCGAGGGCCGCGGGCTGAACCTCGCGATCGGTCCCAGTCCGGCCCATCGGGTGGTGAGGATGCTCGTCGTGGGATTACTGATCGGGGTACCTCTGGTGATTGGCGGAATCGCCACCGCCGCGATGGCCGCGCTCGCCCAGAGTCGTCGTCGCAACCGCAATGCCCCGAGACCCCCGCCTTCACAGTGGTCGGCCGGTGAGTGGTCCGGCACCGGGCGATAGTCTGCCGCACATGCCGCAAACTTCGTCGCCGTCCACTGATCACACCGACCTGCAGTCCCGCATCGAGTCGCTGTGGGAGACACGAGACAACATCGACGACGCCGACCCCGACGTGGTCGGCAGTGTCCACGAGGCCATCGATCTGCTCGACTCCGGTCAGGTGCGAGTGTCGCAGGTGGAGGCCGACGGCAGCGTCACCGTCAACCAGTGGTGCAAGTACGCGGTGTTGTTGCTGTTCAAGATCTCGAAGATGCAGACCATCGAGGCGGCGCCGTTCGAGTATGCCGACAAGATTCCGCTCAAGACCGACTACATGGAGCGCGGTGTGAGGGTGGTTCCCGGTGCTTCGGCCAGGTGGGGCAGCTACCAGGCCCCGGGGGTGGTGATGATGCCGAGCTACATCAACATCGGCGCCTACGTCGACTCCAACACCATGGTCGATACGTGGGTCACGGTCGGTTCATGCGCCCAGATCGGCAAGAATGTCCACCTATCGGGGGGTGTCGGAATCGGAGGTGTTCTCGAACCTCCCCAGGCAGCTCCCGTGATAATCGAGGACGACTGTCTCATCGGTAGCCGCTGCATCGTGGCCGAGGGGGCCAGGGTGGGCCGGGGAACCGTGCTCGGCGCCGGGGCGGTGCTCACCAATTCGATCCCGGTGATCGATGTCGAGACCGGGGAGGAACTCGGACGGGGTGAGATTCCGTCCTGGTGCGTGGCCGTGGCCGGCACCCGACCCAGAGCGTTCGCCGGCGGTGAGTACGGCCTTCCGGCCGTGTTGGTCATCAAGCGACTTGCCGAGGGCCAACGCCACGACAAGTCGGCTCTCAACCAAATTCTGCGAGACCACGGCGCGGCCACGTGATCACGGGAGACCTGTTCGCTCTCACTGCGGAGCTGGTCGACATTCCCTCGGTGAGCCGCGAGGAGGGACCGCTGGTCGACCTGCTCGAGCGGGAGTTGCAACTCCCGCATCTCACGGTCGACCGGGTGGGCGACAACCTTGTCGCCCGTACCAACCTTGGCCGGCCCCGGCGGCTGATCCTGGGGGGACACACCGATACCGTGCCACCGGCTGGCAACTCGGCGGCGGTGATCGACGGCGACCGGCTGTACGGCGTTGGTTCCACCGACATGAAGGGCGGGTTGGCGGTGATGCTGGAGCTGGCCCGCACCGTGATCGATCCGGTGGTGGATGTGACCTACGTGTTCTACGCCCGCGAGGAGATCGCCATCATCCACAACGGACTCCGCGAGATCGAGGCCGAGCGACCCGAGCTACTCGAAGGAGATGTGGCCCTCCTGGGAGAACCGACCCTCGGAGCGCTGGAAGCCGGATGTCAGGGCACCATGCGGCTTCGGGTGGTGATGGCCGGCGAACGGGCCCACACTGCCCGCCCTTGGATGGGGGTCAACGCCATCTAC
>CAZDYO010000122.1:0-6812 GCA_964509555.1 uncultured Acidimicrobiales bacterium | reverse complement strand
CCCTTGACGCAGCCGCCGAGGCCGACAAGCTTCGCTGACATGCCCCGAAGGTCGTGCCCGGCATGAAGCTCTCCCCCGCGAACTACGCAGCGATCACAGCCACCGTACTGGGCGCGGTACTGCTGAGTGCGGCGAACTGGGCGGGCCGCGACATATCGGTGGCCAACGTCGGCTCGATGCTTGTGGTGGGTCTCACGCTCGGGTCGATCTACGCGGTGTCGGCCAGCGGTCTGGTGGTGGTCTACACGACCACCGGTGTGTTCAATTTCGCGCAGGGCGCGATGGGCATGTATTGGGCGTTCCTTTACTGGGAACTTCGCTTCAACCGCGACTGGCCCGCCCCGGTGGCGATTGTGCTGGTCGTGCTGGTTATCGCCCCGCTGGGGGGAGTCCTGCTCGACCGGATCGTGATGCGCCGGCTGCAAGGCACCCCGTTGGTCCTCCAGCTGATGGTCACGGTTGGTCTGATGCTCGCGTTCATGGGCGTGGCCGCCACCCAATGGAAGGTCGACCGTGGTCGAAATGCCCAGCCCTTCTTCGGGCGCACCGGCGGGTTCGAGATGCTCGGAGTCAACGTCACGTGGCATCGGCTGACCACGATCGTAGTGGCGGTGTTGCTGGCGGCGTTCCTGCGTCTATTGCTCTATCGCACCCGAATCGGCGTAGCCATGCGAGCGGTTGTCGACAGCCGATCACTGACCTCTCTCACCGGTGCCAACCCCGACCTGATCTCCGGATTCGCATGGGCGCTCGGGTCCTCGCTGGCCGCGGTGGCCGGCATTCTCATCGCCCCCGAGTCGGGCCTGGTGGTCGACCTGCTCACTCTGGTGGTGATCGACGCGTTCGCTGCTGCAGCGGTGGGGCGTCTGCGCAGCCTGCCGCTCACGTTCATGGGGGCGATGATCCTCGGTGTCGGGCAGCAGTTCATTCGCACGTTTCTGGACTTCCCCGACGGGTTCTCCAACGCCGACCAGGCCCTGCCCACCATCTTGTTGTTCGTGGTGGTGCTGGCCCTTCCCCAGGCCCGCCTCAAGGCCCACGGCACCCTGACGGCGGCGGGAGAGCGGATCCGTCGATCGATGCCACTCAGCGACGCCACGTTCGGAGTCATCGCGCTCGCGGTGGTGATCGTGTCCTGGTCGGGGGGCCTGCTGCCGTTCGTCGATGCATGGTCGGGCACCGGGGTCAGTCGAGGCGTCACCATGATGGTCACCGCCATCATCATGCTCTCACTGGTGCCACTCACCGGCTGGGCCGGTCAGGTCAATTTCGCTCCGCTGGCCTTTGCCGGATTCGGCGCAGTGATGTTTCTCAAGGTCGCCGGGGACTCAGGTCAGGCATGGGGACTGCTCGTCGCTGCATTGCTCACCGCCCCTATCGGGGTGCTCATGGCGCTTCCGGCGCTGCGGCTACAGGGCCTCTACCTGGCTCTGGCCTCCATGGCTTTCGCGCGGGGTTTCGAGCTCATGTTCTTCACCCAGTCTCGCGTGATCAACCCCGGTGCCGGAGAACGCATCAGCTCGCTTCACATCTTCGGGGCTCAGCTCGACGGGCGCGGCCGCGGCTACCTCATCTTCCTCACCATCGTGTTCGGGATCGGGGTGGTCGGCCTGATCGCGCTCAAACGCAGCCGATTCGGCCGACGATGGATGGCGATCCACGACTCCGAAGCGGCCGCGGCGACACTCGGAGTGAGCCTTCTCGAGACCAAGGCCGTGGTGTTCGCATTGTCGGCGGCCATGGCCGGATTCGGTGGCGCGCTCTTCGGTATCCAGCAGGGCACCCTCAACCCGAGCCAGTTCTCCTTGCTCCTGGGGCTGCCAATCGTATTGTTGCTGGTGGTTGGAGGTGTCGCTTATCCGGCGGCTGCGCTGTTCGGCGGGGTCAACACGATCCTGTTCATAGTGGTCAAGGAACGCCTCGGATGGAGCTGGCTGTCGGCCCTCGAGGTTCTGGGCCCCGGGTTCATGGCGGTGGCCATGGTGGCGAATCCCCGGGGTGCCGTCACCGACATCGGACGGGGGTTCGCCCCCCTGCTCCCGTGGCGCACGGATGCACGCGCCCGGCTCAGGAACGATCGCGACAACACCAGAGTCGACGAGATCGGCGAGCTCGGCATCACGCGCGCCTTCAGCGCCGACGACGTGTTCAACCTCGACCGCCGACTCGGAATCGTCGATCTGGTCAACGGTCCCGGCCGACAAACGGTTGCCGGCGACCGCAAACTGGGGGATCTCTGATGGCTCTCCTCGAGGCCCTGGAGGTGACGGTGAGGTTCGGTGGGCTCGCCGCGCTCGACGATGCCGGAATCTGCGTGGAAGCCGGCGAGGTCACAGGGATGATCGGTCCCAACGGTGCCGGCAAGACCACCTTCTTCAATGTCCTCACCGGTCTGCAAGACACCACCAGCGGTCGGGTGACCCTCGATGGCCGCGACATCACCCGCCTCAGTGTCCACAAGCGGGCCCGCCTGGGCGTGGCCCGCACATTTCAGAAACTGGAGGTGTTCGGCCAGTTGTCGGTGATCGAAAACGTTCTGGTGGCTGCAGAAATGAGAAGGCGCTGGGATCGGTCCGGCCCCGGACCCCGACGCGAGGCCCACGACTGTCTCGACCGGGTGGGCATATCCGACATCGCCGATGTGTCCGTCTCCGCGCTCCCCACCGGAACCGCACGGCTTGTCGAACTGGCCCGGGCCCTGGCCACACGCCCGCGGGTTCTGCTTCTCGACGAGCCCTCCTCCGGGCTCAACGGCGAGGAGACCGAGGCCATGGCCGCTCTTCTGCGGGAACTCACCGATGACGGACTCGCCGTGTTGCTGGTGGAACACGACATGTCGTTCGTGATGGGGCTTTGTGCAACCATCAACGTGTTGAGCTTCGGCGAGATTCTCGCCACCGGTAGCCCATCGGCAGTCCAGGCCAACCCGGCCGTGCAGGCCGCGTACCTGGGTTCCGACCACGGAGCCCCGCGATGATCCGAGTACTCGAATTGAACCGCGTCAGGGCCGGTTATGGGAGCATCGATGTTCTTCACGGCGTCGATCTGTCGATCCATGCCGGCGAAGTGGTCGCGCTGCTCGGTCCGAACGGTGCCGGCAAGACCACGACCCTGGCCGTGGCCAGCGGCCAGATCCGACCCTCCTCGGGATCGGTCTCGCTCATGGGTCACACCGTCAACGGGGTGAGGCCCGATCGTCTCGCCAGATCCGGCGTCTGTCTCGTGCCCGAGGGACGAGGAATCTTCGCCAACCTCACGGTCCGAGAGAACCTGCTGATGTCCAGCTACGCCGGAGTGTCGATCGAGCAGATCGAAGCACGCACCTACGAACTCTTTCCCCGCCTCGGCGAACGTCGCTCACAGACCGCCGGCACCCTTTCCGGCGGCGAACAGCAGATGCTGGCTCTGTCTCGTGCCCTCACCACGGACCCGGCCATCCTCCTGCTTGACGAGCTCTCGATGGGCCTCGCTCCGTTGGTCGTGAGCGACCTCTACCACCGGGTCGGTGAGCTCGCCTCCGATGGACTGTCGATTCTCATAGTCGAACAGTTCGCGCAGGCGGTCCTCGGTGTTGCCGACCGCGCCGCGGTGATGGTCAACGGCGAAATCCGCTCGATCGGTGAACCCGAAGAGATTTCGGATGCCCTTGCCGAGGCGTATCTGGGAGGCTGAGTTGTGATATCGAGATTCGAAACCGAACATCAGGAGGCAGAGTCGTGACCGACCGAAGCGACAGCGGGATGACCCCTCGCTTGCAGGAGTTCCGCGCTGAGGTGGAGAGCATTGGCGTGACCGGGGGCGGAGCCAACCCGGAGCGGACCGGCACTCTCGCGGGGCTCGTCCTGCTGGGCGTCGGGTTGACCATCGCCCTCATCGCCGCTCTGTCCCAGAGAGGCGACTCCGGGGCGGGCGATGCCACCGCCGTGCTCGCCGAGGTTGTCTCGTCCAGCAACGGCACGATCGTGGTCGTGCTCGGCTTGTCGCTGGCCATCGTCGGCGGCTTCATCTGGATGCGCAACAGCCTCACCAGGTATCTGCGCTACTGGCTCGTGCGCCTCATCTACGAGGACCGGTCCAACACCGATCGTCTCATAGAAGCGATCCGCGAGACACACGACGGTGACAGCTGATGGGTATGCCCGACAACATCGGGATCATCGACACGATGATCGGCTTCCCGGCTGGCGACTCCTCGCGTTACGACTTCATCCGTGGGCAACTGAAAGACAAGGAATCAACCGAGTTCGAGTTCCCGGTCGAATACATCTTCAAGGGCGTTCCGAGGGAATTCAATGACAGCGACGACCCGATCGAGACCACACTCGATCAGATGGACCGATTCGGTGTCGCCATGGGCTTGGTGGGTATCGACGGGGATATTGGCAAGGAAGCGGTCAGGCGCCACCCGACCAGATTCATTCCGCAGTGTCATGTGGACCCCAACGACATCATGGGAGAGGTCCGGCGAATCAAGCAGCTACACGAAGAATTCGACGTCCGCTCGGTTGGTGTCTTCCCGGCCGGTTGCGTGCCACAGTGCCCCATCGACGACCCGAAGATGTATCCGATCTACACAACCTGCTGCGAACTCGACATACCGGTGTTCGTGTGCGCCGGTATCCCCGGGCCTCGCCTCCCGTTCAGCCCCCAGCATGTCGAGCGCATCGATCAGGTGATGTACGACTTTCCTGAGCTCACTTTCGTGACCCGTCACGGCTGCGAGCCATGGCAGGACCTGGCGGTGAAACTGATGCTGAAATGGCCGGGGCTTCACTACTCGACCTCGGCTTTCGCTCCCAAGCACTACCCGACGGCGATCATCGACTACGCCAACACCCGCGGGGCCGACAAGGTCATCTACGCGGGCTACTTCCCGATGGGGCTCAGTCTCGAGAGGATCATGACCGAGATGCGCCGAGTTGGCTTCAACGATGACGTCTGGCCCAAGTTCCTACGCGGCAACGCCGCTCGGGTCCTGAAGCTCGACTAGGGGGGGGACGAATCGTCGAGCCAGGCACACACGAGCGGCGCTGTCGTCAGGGCGAGGTGGTTATGGCACAACGCCACCTCGTGGGAAAGGTCAGGATCGTCTGGGCATCGCCTCCTCAGTAATCTCCGAGGGCTGCTCGTTGAGCAGACTTCGACCCACGCCGACAACCACCAGGGCCATCACACCACTCAATATGAGTGCGCTGGAACCTCCCGGCAGCACGGCCAGTGCTGACACCATCTCCATCGTTCTCTCCTCCAGATTCGCATCTTCTTTTCGCCACCATTGGTAACGACACGGAGGGTGGAGTTGTTTACTCCAACGGGCCCGTCGCCTCAGGATCTGGTGTCAGCCGTCCCGGGTCGAAGGTCCGTGGGCATCAGCGGAGGGTGTCACGACTCGGCCTGTCGCCTGCTCTTCGATCCGAGGAGGATGAACCCTCCACCAAGCGACAGGAGCAGAATGGCGCTCAGGAGCCACCATCGCAGACCGAAGCGAACGCCTGTGAAGGCCAGCGAAGTGGGCAGGACCCTGCGCAGCACCGACTCACTCTCCACAGCCAACTGGGCCACGTTGTTGCCGAGATCGGTATCGAATCCAGCGGACGTGATCGAAGCACCGGCCTGCAGGATTGCCGAGGGCGAGTCGACCACGTATGTCACCGTCACATCCACGACCCATCCGGGGGCCACGTCACCGAGTCCACATCGCAGCGTGCCGGAGTCCAGGAAACATGTGGGTTGGGCCCCCACGAACACCGACCCTCCTCCTGTCCCGGCCGATCCGTCTGCGGGATGCCATGATCCAAATGTCCATGTGTCCATTCGGGCCCCCCGGATCGGGTTGACCACCAACGACGTGGCGACCGCGGTGTCGCGGCCAATGTTGCCGGCCCGTATCACCAGGTCGAGGGTGTCGCCGGTGGGGGTCGACTGCCGCTTGATCGACAGCAACTCGACAACAGCGTCCACGATCGGGGTGGGGTCAAGGGAGTCAGGGATGCCGTCGCCGTCGGTGTCCACGAACGGGACAGTCGTTGGGGCAGACATCGCCGTGGTTGACGAGGCGACCGGCAATGTCGAACTCGTCGGGGTGGGCGTTGTTCCCGTCCCTGCCGTGGTTGTGACCGCTGGGGTTGGCTGAGTCACCAGGGGGACCGTTGTCGAACTCGAGGTTGTCGAGGGAGCCAGCGGAACCGTCGCCAGTGAAGTGGTCGTGGTGGGCAGAGTCGTGGCCGGAGGCAACGTCGTCGAAGGCGGAACCGTGGACGGTGCCGGAGGCGGAGGCACTGACACCGCTAGACGCAAGGTTGCCCGGGCACAGGCAGTGGCACCGTTGACGCAGACCTCGTACGGCAGCAGGACCGTCTTCCCGGCATCGCCGGCAACCGGAACATACGAAATCACACCGGTCGTCGCGTCAATCAACGTGGATCCCCCACCGGAGTTGCCCAGGAGGATCACACTCACGGATCCCGCACCCGCACCCGCACCCGCATCGTCGTTGGCAATCACGTCGACCGTGGTGGTCGATGACACGGTGGCGTTGGCTACGTCGTCGGTGGCAGAAGCCACCGTTCGGTTGGGGTCAGCAGCGTCGGGAACCCCATCGGCATCGCTGTCGAGATCCTCACAGTCGGGAATCCCGTCGGAATCAGTGTCGTAGGGAATCGAGGCGCCGAGCGTCGGCGGTTGGATCTCGATCGAATCCGGGATGCCGTCACCGTCGGTGTCGGCTGTCGAGGAGATCGTGCCTGGCGTGGCGGTCAGGTTGGCTGCCGGGATATTCGTGATCGTCCCACCATCCAAGCGCCACTTGAGGT
>CAZDYO010000121.1:0-6852 GCA_964509555.1 uncultured Acidimicrobiales bacterium | reverse complement strand
GCGTCCTGTGCGCACCTTCGGTCGGAGCACGGTTCGATCTTCTCGAGGATCTAGTTCGACAACAACTCGAATTGCTTGAGCTCATCTCACGACAGGGACACAACCCGAACGGATAGGGTTGCCATCCCGACCCGGAGGAGAAATGGCCGAGAAACCCGGACCAGGCGAGATGTTCGACCTCGTCAAGTCGTACGCGAAACAAGAGATCCTGGGTCCGCTCCACGGATCGGGCCGCTGGATCTCATTTGGTCTCATGGGCAGCGTTCTCCTGATGCTCGGCCTCACCTCACTGAGCCTCGCACTGCTCCGGGTGCTCCAGGAAGAGACCGGCTCCGCATTCACCGGCAATCTCTCGTGGCTGCCCGGCACCATCACCCTCGTGGCAGTGTCCGCGGTGCTGGTGTTGCTCGTCTCCAGAATCAGCAAGAGGAGTCTCTGATGGCCGACAACGACGAACCCATATCTCGCGAAGACCTTCGTGCTTCGTTCCGGGCATTCAAGGACGACATCGACCAGTCGGCCGACGAGGCCGCATCGAAGGCCATGCCGGTGCTGGCCCTTGCCGGGGTCCTTCTGCTGGTCGTCATCTTTCTCCTTGGCCGTCGCGCCGGCCGTACCAAGTCCACAGTCGTAGAGATTCGCAGGATCTGATGGCCCGCAAGTCGTTCGGCCGTGCGTATCTCAGCCGGACAATTCGATTCAACAGCATTCGGAAGGGTCTCCTCGGTGGCTCGAATTTCTGGCTGACCGTGTTCGCCGCCCGTCTGGTCAGCTCGCGCCTGCGCACCGTCACCAAGCGCGGAGAGAAGCCGATCCGATTCTCGGAGGGCCTCAAGGTCGGCGAAACGCTCGAGATTTCGCATCTCGATCCCACCACCGACCCCACATGACCGGTCCGCTGCCTCGTCACGATTGAATTGACGCCCAGCAGCATCTCCAGGAAGCCCGTCGAATGACCAACCGAATCAACCTGGCAGCCGGCGACACCGTGCTGCTCATCGATCGCAAGAAGCGGCGCTACCTGATCGATCTTGTCGACGGGGGAGAGTTCCATTCCCACTCCGGCGTGCTGGCCCACGACTCCATGATCGGACATCCGGAGGGCACCACCTTCCGATCCACCCGGGGCATGGTGTTCATAGCCGTTCGTCCGACGCTCACCGACTACATCCTCAAGATGCCGCGCGGTGCGCAGGTTATCTACCCGAAGGACATAGGCCCCATCCTGGTGCTGGCCGACATCTACCCCGGGGTTCGTGTGCTCGAGTCGGGGTTGGGCAGCGGTGCCCTGTCCACCGGGCTGCTTCGGGTGGGAGCGGAGATCACCGGCTACGAGATCAGGGATGACTTCGAGAATCGAGCGCGTGAGAACGTGTCCCGCTTCCTGGGTACCGAAGCACTCGACCACTACCGGACAGCCGTACGCGATGTCTACGAGGGCATCGATGAGACCGACCTCGATCGCGTGATACTTGATCTGCCCGAGCCGTGGAGGGTCGTGCCCCTCGCCCGCGACGCGCTGCGAATCGGCGGGATTTTCCTGGCCTACACCCCGAGCATCATCCAGGCCTCGCAGTTGTCGGAAGCACTGGCAGACTCACCATTCGGAATGGTCGAGACGCTTGAGGTGCTGAACCGTACGTGGCATGTGGAAGGCAACGCGGTACGCCCCGACCATCGCATGGTCGCCCACACCGGCTTCCTCACCCACGCACGCCTGTTGGTCGAATGACGCCCCGACGGTTGTCGTTGGCGGTGCTGATCCTCATGGCCGTGTTCGTCTCAGGTTGCTCGACCGACGACCCGGTGGCTTCGTCACCGCCCAGCCGACCCCCGCTGTCCAATCCCCCCGACCCGGGTCCACCACCGGCATCGGATGGGCTGTCGCCCGAACTGTTGGCCCGACTGGTCGACTCGACGGTCTGGGTGAACGGACTCGCCTGTGGCCGGGATCGAGAGGGCAGCGGCTTCGCGGTGGCCAGCGATCTCGTCGCCACCGCAGCTCACGTCATACGCGGCCTCGACAACATCAATGTGACCTTCACCAACGGACACTCGCTGCCGGCCATACCCGTGCTCTACGACACCGTCGACGACCTTGCCGTGCTGCGGGTGGCGGGTGCCTCCATGGTTCCCATTCCGCTGGGCGATGCCACCGATGGCACCGTCGGAGCACTGATCGGCTGGGAGAGCGACCCGAGGCCCGACCCGACTCCTTTCCGAATCGATCGCCCGGTCACGGTGCAGATCACCGAGGTCGGCGGTACCGACACTGTCGACCGACCGTCGTGGCTGCTCGCCGCCAATGTCGAATCAGGTGATTCGGGAGCGGTTCTGGTCGATGACTCGGGGATTGCGGTCGGAGTGGCGTTCGCGACCACGAAGCGCCACACCGGAGTTGCCTATGCGGTGAGGGCCACCACCCTTTCCGAAAAACTGAAAGGCGACCTCAGCGCGGTGGCCGAGGTCGCCGGTTGTGGTTGAGACCAGCGTCTCGGCGGTTGCCGAACGGGTCTCAGCCAATCAGACTTCGATGAAGATGCACTCGCCGGGGCATTCCTCCGCGGCTTCGATGCTCGCTTCTTCCTGCCCGTCGGGAACCGGGCCGAGACCTTCGGCTCCACCCGGGTCGGAGAGGACCTTGTCGCCGTCCTTGACGTAGGCCAAACCATCGTCGAGAAGGGTGAAAATATCTGGAGCGATCTCTTCGCAGAGTCCGTCCCCGGTGCACAAATCCTGATCGATCCAGACCTTCATGGTGTCACTCGACCTCACGTTGTAGTAGTTGATTCACGTTGCAGGCCCGGAGCCGGGCTCCTTACCTGAGTCGGCAGTGTAGCCATGGTCATTAGCAGGAACGACGACACCGGGTCCCATTCGTGACTTCGGTCATGGGCCAACGCTCAGAGTGATGTGCTACCGCCCCGGCCAAGTCGACCGACTGGAGTATCGGGCATCGGTCTAGTGTGAGGTCGTTGCCGAAAGGAGCCCAGCATGATCGACGATTCGCAGCAGGCCGAGATCAATCGTCTGCGCATGCTCGCCGCGGAACTCGAGGACGAGGTCGCCGTTCTTCGCCGACGCCTGCAGGATTCCCCGAAGCGTGTCCGCACGCTTGAGGAGCGGCTCCTGGAAACCCGCGGCCAGCTGTCCCAAGCCGTCTCCCAGAATGAGAAACTCACATACACACTGCGGGAGGCGAGAGATCACATCTCCTCACTTCGCGACGAAGTCGACAAGCTCACCCAACCGCCCTCGGGTTACGGAACCGTGCTGGGCACCAACGACGACGGCACCGTGGATGTGCACTCAGCCGGTCGGAAGCTGAGGGTCACCGTCCAGCCCGACCTGGTCGGCCGACTCAGCCGCGGCCAGGAGGTCGTGCTAAACGAGACATCCAACGTGGTGATGGCCCGCGAACCCGACCGCACCGGAGATGTGGTTCATTTCAAGGACCTCCTCGATGGCGGCACCCGTGCAATCGTGATCGGCCGGGCCGACGAGGAGCGGATCATCGACCTCGCCGACCACCTCATCGGCGACAACTTCCGGTCCGGCGATCCGATCCTGATCGATCCCCGTTCGGGCATGGCCCTGGAGCGCCTGCCCCGTCACGAGGTCGGACATCTGATTCTCGAGGAGGTTCCCGATGTGACCTACGCCGACGTCGGTGGCCTCGACTCACAGATTGAGCAGATCACCGATGCCGTCGAACTTCCGTTTCTCCACCAGTCGCTGTTCGCCGACTACGACCTGCCGGCACCAAAGGGGATCCTGCTCTACGGCCCCCCCGGCTGCGGCAAGACGCTCATCGCCAAGGCGGTGGCCAACAGCTTGGCCGCGAAGGTGGCCGAGGTCTCCGGTGACCACGATGCCCGCAGCTACTTCCTCAACATCAAGGGGCCGGAGCTGCTCAACAAGTACGTCGGAGAGACCGAACGCCAGATCCGGCTGGTGTTCCAGAGGGCCAGGGAGAAGAGCGAGGAGGGTTGGCCGGTCATCGTGTTCTTCGACGAGATGGAGTCGCTGTTCCGAACCCGCGGCAGCGGAATCAGTTCCGACATCGAATCCACCATCGTTCCCCAGCTCCTCGCCGAGATAGACGGTGTCGAGACCTTGCGAAACGTGATCGTGATCGGTGCCTCCAACCGGGAGGATCTGATCGATCCCGCGATACTTCGCCCGGGCCGGCTCGATGTGAAGATAAAGATCGAGCGCCCCGACGCCGACGCGGCCACGGCGATCTTCGCCAACTATCTGACCACCGACCTCCCCATCGATCCCGATGCCGTCGCCGGAATCGGCGGTGGCGACCCGGCCAAGGCCGTCCAGTCGATGATCGAGGACACGGTGCGCGAGATGTACCGCGACGACGATTCCAACAGATTCCTGGAGGTCACCTACCAGAACGGCGACAAGGAAGTCATGTACTTCAAGGACTTCGCCTCGGGCGCCATGGTCGAAAACATCGTCCGGCGGGCCAAGAAGCTCGCCATCAAGCGCCAGATAGCCACCGGGGACAAGGGCATCCGTGCCGAGGATCTTCTCACTTCGGTTCGACAGGAGTTCAAGGAACACGAGGACCTTCCCAACACGACCAACCCCGACGACTGGGCGAAGATCTCAGGGAAGAAGGGTGAACGCATCGTCTATGTGCGCACCCTCATATCCGACGAGTCCCAATCGGCCAGCGGTGGCAAGTCGATCGATTCGGTGGCCACCGGTCAGTATCTCTGACCCGATCCCGGCCCGGCGATGTCCGATAATCCGTCCGATCCCGACGCGGGTCATCCGTCCAATGTGACATTTGACCAAAAACTTTCCGCCCAACCCTTGCCATCTCGGCATGGGCGTGTATTCTCCGTCCGACCCAAATCGGGACCTGGAGGAAACAAATAATGAACAAGCGAAACATTCTGCGCGTTGCCGCAGTGGCAGCGGGCTTCACGCTCATTGCCGCTGCTTGCGGCGACAGCGGGAGTGGCAACAACGCTGCTACGACGACCACCGCCGGTAGTACCGACACCGTGGCCGCCGTTCAGCAGGGCGGGCTTCTGCAGGCCGTCCAGGATCGTGGCACCCTCAACTGTGGTGTGTCCGGCTCTGCCGTTGCCTTCTCCGAAACCCAGCCTGATGGCACCACCACCGGTATCGACGCCGACTTCTGCCGTGCAGTTGCCGCTGTCGTTCTCGGCGATGCCAACGCCGTCAACTTCGTTGCTCTCACCGCTTCGGCCCGCTTCACCGCGGTCCAGACCGGCCAGGTCGATGTGCTCATGCGCAACACCACCTGGACCCAGAGCCGTGACAGCGACGTCGGCATGGACTTCGGACCCACCACCTACTACGACGGCCAGCAGCTGATGGCCCGCGAGTCGGACGGATTCTCCGCTGACTCCACCATCGCTGACATCGCCGGCGCAACCGTGTGCACCAACGCTGGTACCACCACCGAGAAGAACATTGCCGAGACCGCGAAGGTCAACGGGGTTGACATCAACCTCCAGACCTACGAGGACTACGACATTGTCATGACCAACTTCCTCTCGGGTGCCTGCAACATCATCACCACTGATGGTTCCGGCCTCGTTGGTCGCAAGGCCAAGCAGCAGCCTGACGGCGAGAACTGGGTCATCTTCCCGTCCACGCCCATCTCCAAGGAGCCGCTCGGCCCGACCTACGGCCAGAACGACTCCCAGTGGGCCGACGCCGTCAACTGGACCGTCTACGCCTCCATCATCTTCGACGAGCAGGGTGTCACCTCCGCCAACGTCGACGAGATGGTCGCCAACCCGCCCAGCCCGGAAATCGGACGCCTCCTCGGTGGCGACGGTGAGCTCCAGACCGCCATGGGACTCGCTCCCGAGGCGTTCCAGAACATGGTGCGTGCAGTCGGCAACTACGACGAGATCTACACCCGTAACCTCGGGCCCGTCGGTCTCTCTCGTGCAGGTTCGTCCAACGCCCGTTGGACAGAGGGTGGACTCATGTTCGCCCCGCCGGCTCGCTGATCCAGCAAGCCTGAATACTCAGCAATAACCAGCGAGGGGTGGTGAGCCCATTGCGGACTCACCACCCCTCGCAGCATTCGACAGCCATCACCCCGGCGGATGGTGGCGCAAATCGCGTACCCATGGAGACAAGCCAGTGACGGCGAGCCAGACAGAGCACCCAGCCACAACCAAACCGCCGCTGTGGCGTGATGCGGTCGTGGTGAAATGGGTCGCACAAGTGTTCACACTCGTGGTGGTGGTCGGTGTGCTCATCTTCTTGGTCTCCACGGCAAAGACGAGCCTCAACGACAACGGCATCCGCACCGGCTTCGACTTCATCAAGACGAATCCCGGCTTCAAACTCGCCGAGGGCATCGACACCAGCCCCGCCACCGGTGGCCGGGCCCTCTACGTGGGCATGGTCAACATGTTCCGCATCACACTCGTCGGCATAATCTTCGCCACGATGCTCGGCGTGCTCGTCGGCCTGGGCCGGCTTTCCAGCAACTGGATGGTCGAGAAGGTCTCAACCGTGTTCGTCGAGACCATCCGAAACGTCCCGCTGCTGGTCCAGATCATCTTCTACGACGCCGTGATCACCCAGTTGGCCCCCGTTGAATTCGGAGTTGGCCCGATATCGGGTTGGTTCATGGTCACCCAGAAGGGCGTCTCGATGCCCCGCATCTTCGCCGCCGACGGCTTCTATCAATGGGCGGTGGTAGTCCTGATCGGTGCCGTCGTTGCGCGGGCCGTTTATCGCCATGAGGTCAACCGTCGTGACGAGACCGGACAGGACACCAAGCCCGGATTCAAGGCCATGGGTACTGTCGTGGCGTTCGGGCTTATCGGCCTGTTGATC
>CAZDYO010000120.1:0-6897 GCA_964509555.1 uncultured Acidimicrobiales bacterium | reverse complement strand
AGGGCAGCCGGAGCCGCGCCCGTCGCTCGGCGATTTCCGGACGTCGAGGTGCCGGCTACGAACCTGCCGTGGCTCTCCTCGAAAAGTTGGAGGAACCGTTCGCCCCAGAGGAGCTGATGCCGTACTGCAGCCGTTCCACGCGCCTGCACCATCAGCTCCTGGTAGCGGCAATCGAGTCGCTCGAATCCGGGGGACGGCCGTTGCCGGCATTGCGAACAGAGGCGGACGCGATCGTCGTCGGCCCGTATGTCTATGTGCACCCGCGAGGGGATCGGACCGGTCATCCTGAACTGGCGGTTCTGCACGACGACCGCATCACAATCGCCTTCGATCCACTGGGGGTGGGCCACGAAACGGTCCCCCCGGAGCTCATCGGCAAGCGCCGCCTCGTCGGGGTATCCAACACCGAGGAAGTGGCTGCGCTGGTCCGCTCCAGCAGAGGTTGAATCCGCACGACCGCGGGACGATGAGTGGCTCGCCCGGGATAATCCGCCGATCGGCGCTCAAGCAGCTGTAGACATGTCCGGCGTGAGGAAGTATCTGTCATCCGTGGTTCACGGACACGATGTCCGGCTCCTGGCGGCGTCGGTTGCCACCGGCGTGCTGGTGGCATTTGTGGTGTCGATTTTCCAGGCGCTCACCGAAGAGGTGGCTCTCAACTGGCTCTTCGAACAGGCCCTGCTGGTCGTTATGATCGCCCCGATCGCCGGTATCGCCGTGGCCTATCTGCTCTTGAAGTATGTCGGTCGTGGCACTTCCTCGTCGACATCCGACGAGTTCGTCAGGTCCTTCCACGATCGTCAACCCCGCCTACCGATCAGGGAGCTTCCCGGAAAGCTCCTGGCCGGCGTCACCTCGATGGGCTTCGGAGGTGCACTCGGTCTTGAGGGTCCGTCGATCTACGCCGGATCATCTCTCGGCCTGTGGGTTCATCGGCGTGCGGGCAAGTGGTTGAAACGCGAAGAGGCGCAGCTTCTGCTCACCGCCGGGGCAGCGGCCGGGGTGGCGGCGGTCTTCAAGGCGCCGGCCACCGGGGTGATGTTCGCCATGGAGGCCCCGTATCGGGACGATGTCACCCCCCATGCCCTTCTGCCATCTCTGCTGGCGTCAGCCGCCAGCTACGCCACATTCGTCTCGCTCGTCGGTACCAAGCCGGTGATTCCCTTCTTTGCCGACGGAACCGCCTTCATCGCGAACGAAGCCGGCAGTTCGGCGTTCGGGGTCCGGGCCGTCGACCTCCTGGGTGCGCTCCTGCTTGGTGTTGCGGCCGGACTGGGTGGTCGTGGATTCGCATGGCTTGTCCGAAGGGCCAAAAAGGCAACCCATGAGTCACCGGCAACCACTCGCCTGCTCATAGGCGGAGCAGCGCTGGCATCAATCACCCTGATCGCACAGATCGCATTCGACGCCCCCCTTACGCTGGGTCCCGGGACCGAGGCCATGGCGTGGGTGATCGAGGGCCGGGGGCTCGGCTTGATCGCCCTGCTGCTGGGTCTGCGAATCGCGGCCACGATTTCGTCGATCTACGCGGGAGGGGTCGGCGGGCTGTTCATTCCCCTGTCGGCGCAGGGTGTAATCCTCGGACAGTTCGTGGGGTCGGCCCTCGGTCAGGGCGACAAGCCGCTCTACCCGGTCCTCGGCCTGGCAGCATTCCTGGGCGCCGGCTACCGAGCCCCGATCACCGCGGTTATGTTCGTCGCAGAGACCACTGGTGGGGTCGGATCCCTGGTCGTTCCCGCACTGGTGGCCGCGGCCGTAAGCCAGGTGGTCGCCGGGCCGGCTTCAGTGGCCGGGTATCAGATGTCGAAGCGTCTGGGCCACCTTGAGAGACGTTTCACCCTGCCGCTCAGCTCCGTTCTGTCAACTGATGTACTCACCGTTCCCGCCGACGCCACCGTGTCGGAGTTCGTCTACTTCCATGTTCTCGGTCGGCGGGAACGCATTGTCCCCGTGGTCGACGACAACCAGTACAAGGGAATGGCCCGGCTGGCCGACATATCGGAGATCGATCGCGAGGAGTGGGAGTCGGTCCTGATTGCTGACTGCATGTCGACCGATCACCCGACAGCCAGGCCCACCTGGTCGCTACGAGACGCGGTGGCTGCCATGGAGGCAGCGGACGTCGACGTGTTGGCGGTGATAGACCGCGACGGAACTTTCATCGGAACCGTGAACGAGCTCGACATCCTGAAACTCGACGAGATCCTCGACGAGACGGGTACCTGATCAGTCGTCCTCGGAATCCGCCTCGGCGAACTCTTCGGCCCAGGCAGCGTGCTCGGGCTTTTCGAGCTCGGAGCCGTCCTCTTCGAAATTGTGGAGGAGTGCCTCGAAATCTCCGTCGTGGGAGCGCTTCAGCTCTCGGGCTTCTTCGTATCGCCGGTGTCGCCCTTTTTTCACGGCCGAAGCTCCTTGGTCAATTCGTCAAGGCCTCAGAGTGTAACCATCGACGCGCTGTCCGACACGCCATCGGAGCCAGAGCCGAGATGTTCAGTCGACCCTCACCGGCCGCCGCGATCGGTCCTCGAGAACCACAATGCCTCGGTCGAACGCCAGGGCCGCATCGCCCGACACCAGGCGCTTGATCGGTTCGCCGGCGATGTCGGCTCGCCACCCCGTGGCCAGCCGGGCATCGGTGTCGCCCCTCACCAGCGCTTCAACATCGGCCCTGGTGGCCAACAGGGCCGGATCCAGCTGCTTGTCGTGGGCGATCTGATTGACCCATGCCGCCACCAGTGCCACCGCCGGGCGTAGCTCGCGGGCCTGATCGCGTCGATTCGTCGACTTTGGGGGACGCCAGTCGAGCTCCAGTCCCTCGGCCACCGCTTCAAGGATCTGCTTACCGAGATTTCCGCGCGCCATGCCCTTGTCGACGCCCCTGATGCGGGCGAGCGCCTCGGGCGAGTCGGGCGCGGCTTGGGAGATCGACACCACGGCCATGTCGGGAATGACGAACCTCGCCGGTTGGTCGATCGAGGCGGCCCGTTCCTCGCGCCATGCCGCGACCGAACGGGCGACACTGACGGATCGTCCCTTGAGATGTCGGGCTTCCTTGATCCGCAGCCAGGCCTCGTCCGGTGGCCGCGGGCCGTGGTGTTTGGTGCGCACGATTTCACACTCGGCCTCGGCCCACTCAACCCTCGACAGGTTCTCGAGTTGCTGAAGAAGGCGGTCGTGGATTTCGAGGAGACGGGCAACGTCGGAGGCCGCGTAGTCGAGCTGGCCCTTCTTGAGGGGACGGCTCAACCAGTCGGTGAGTCGGTTGCCCTTGGCCAGGTGAACTCCGAGTTCACGCTCGTGGAGTGATGCCAGGGACGGGGTGGAAAGCCCAAGAAAACCCGCTGCCACCTGGGTGTCGAAAAGCCGGCGCGGTATCTCTCCACAGGCCTGATCGAGAACCTCGAGATCCTGCGTGCAGGCATGGAGGACGGCGAGTGCGTTGCTCTGCATCAACTTGGCCATCGGGTGCATGTCGATGGCCAACGGATCTATCAGAACGAGCCCTCCCTCCCACGCGATCTGGACCAGAGCCAACTTTGGGTAGTAGGTGCGTTCCCGGTGGAACTCGGTGTCGAGTGCATACCGGGGCTGGTCGCAGAGAAGTTCGACGACATCGGCGAGGGACTCGTCGGTGTCGATGTATTCGATCGGGCTGGCCATCTCAGTCGACGGGCGCTTCGCTCTTCACCGGCCGGCCGGACTGGATCCAGGCGTTGGTACCTCCGGCGACGTTGACGGCATCGAATCCGTTGGCCCTGAGAAACTCGGTGGCCCTCCCGCTCCTGGCTCCACTGGCGCAGATCATGTAGATGCGCCGATCGTCGTGAAACCGATCGAGCGACTGTGTGACCTCACCAAGAGGAATCAACACGCCACCATCGACGTGGGCTGCCTGAAATTCGTGCTCCTCGCGTACGTCGTAGAGGGGTGCACCATCGGCCAACGCTGCCTCGAGCTCGGCGACGCTGATCTGGGGAACGGACATCAAATCTCCTATGGGTTGCGCAGAGGATATCGGCTCCTCACCATCGGGGCGGCGGCGCCACCGATCGAGTTCAGCGGGAGTGTCGGCATCATCGAACGGCCCGGCGGACCCGGTCCCGACCGGCACAGCCGGCCTGACCACTTCGAGGCCGTCCGCGGCGCGATGAATGGATCTGACTCCGGAGCGGAACTCCGAGATCAGATGGTCGAGCGACTCGCGTCTCCAAACGGAGGTGTGCCATTGCTCACGGCCGCCCACCACGGGCACGGCCAGGTCACCTGACCCGAGTGCCTCAACCAGATCAGAGATGGCAGAAGGCGAAGGGGCGATGAGATCACACGGTACGACCACCAGCAGTTCCTCGACCAGATGGTTCATCGCGGTGATGATCCCCCCCAATGGGCCCTCGCCGGGCCACATATCCGGAACATGGCTCGCGCCAAGGCCCCAGTCGACCCCCGGAGGTCCCCCAACATTGATCACCGACGATACGCCTGCTTCGGTGAGCGCGTTGACGCAACGTTGCGCCATTTTCACCCCGTCGATCTCAACCAAGGCCTTGTTGGTGCCCATCCGTCGACTGGCACCGCCCACGAGCACCGCTCCGCCAACTGACGACACCTTGGAAATCGGCTGCACGTCATGATCCTATTGGCGCATCCACCGCTGACCCCGCCAGTACGTTTGTACGGATGCTTCCGGAGTGGCTCGACGCCCAAATGCTTCAGTGGGTCATACTGGCGGCCCTGGGCCTGCTTGGTCTGACCACGATCATGATTCTCAGGTTCATCCGGAGGATCGTGTTCAAGACGGTTCTTCTCGCGGTGATTGCGGGGGTCGGGTTGTCACTTTGGGCGCAGCGGTCCGATCTGAGCGACTGTGTGCAGACCTGCGAGTGCAGCATCTACGGCCGGGTCGTTCAGGTCGACGTCTCCGAGCTGCCAAAGTCGATCCAGGACAGATTGGCCGCCGGTGACCCGACTGCGTGCAATCAGGGGGTGGAGGGTTAGGCCAGGCTCCGACTCAGGGGATTCGCTCGAGTCGCAACACATTGGCGGAGCGCGAACTGCTGTCGGAGCCTGCAAGTACGGCCACCAGCTCGCCGGAGCGGACCTCGCCGGTCTCCACAGCGACCCGAATCGCCTCCTGGACCATGTCGGCGTTGGAGGTGGCGAGGGTGACGGGAATCGGCTTGGTACCCCAACTCAGGGTCAGCTGCTGGATGGTGGCCGGGTCCGCTGACATTCCGAGGATGGTTGCCCTCGGCCGGTATCGAGCCATGGATCGAACGGTGAACCCGGTGCCGGACACACAGATGATCGTGCGAATGCCAAGTTCTTCGGTGGCCCGCCACGCCGACATGGTCATGGCGTCGGTGACCGATGCCGAGTCTCCGGAGGAGTTGGTCATTCGCAGATCGGCGAGTTTGGAGGCCCAGACCTCGTGGTCCATCTCCTCGTCGGCTCGAGTCGCGATTCTGCTCATGGTCCGGATCACGTTGGCAGGATCATGCCCGATTGCCGTCTCACCCGAGAGCATCACCGCCGAGGATCCGTCGAAAACCGCGTTGGCAACGTCGGAAGCCTCGGCTCGTGTGGGTGAGGGGCTGGTGATCATCGACTCGAGCATCTGTGTGGCTGTGATCACGGGACGGCCGCCGGCTATGCATTGGCGGATTATCGACTTCTGGTGATGGGGCAGATCCTCGAGGGAGCACTCGTTGCCCAGATCTCCGCGGGCCACCATCACTGCCCCCGATGCTTCGATGATTCCGGGGAGATTGTCGACCGCGGCCCGGGTCTCTATCTTCGCGATTAGCAGGGGGCCGCGCGGATGGGGCTCGGTGCCCACCCGTCTCATGTCGTGAGCCGACCTCACGAACGACACGGCGATCATGTCGACGCCGGCGTCGACGAATGCGTCGACGCCCTTGAGGTCGTCGTCGGTGGGTGTGGCGATCCTCAGGCGGTCGGAGGGCACATGGATTCCGGGACGGCCACGCAGGAACCCGCCGTGGCTCACTTCGGCCACCAGATGGTCCGGTCTGGAGTCGATCACGTGGAGCACGGCACCGCCGTCGCCGACGGTCAGGTTGTCACCAACATGAATATCTTCGAGAAGGCCTTCGTAGTCGATCTCGATGACCTTGGCCGTGGACTTGGCCTGGCCGACGACAAGTGAGACTGTCGATCCGGTTGGCACATCGATCCCGGCCGAACCGAAGCTTCCGGCGCGCACCTTCGGGCCAGGCAGGTCGACCAGTATCCCCACCCTTCGTTTCTCGGATGCGGCCACGGAACGGATGCGCCTGTAGCGCTCCAAGCCGTCGTCGATCGAGCCATGGGCGAGACCTATCCGGGCCACATCCATGCCGGCTCGGATCATCTCCCTGAGCGTGGCCTCGTCCTGGGAGGCGGGCCCGATTGTGGCGACGATCTTTGTGCGGCGAGTCATGTTGGCAACCTACTCCTGTGAGCGGGCCAACAGTTCGGACTCGGGAGCAATTCGCGGAAAGTGAATCGCGATGGTTGCGCCCTGCGGTGACGGCGCGCGCACTAGCTTGTTGGGGGTGCTTGTGAGGCATCCGTACTTCGAACACGACGGGCCGCTGGCGATCGCGCATCGTGGCGGGGCCGGAGACCATCCAGAGAACACCGAGAGGGCTTTCCGACACGCCGTGGATCTCGGTTTCACCCATGTCGAGACCGATGTACACGTCACCTCCGACGGGGTGGCCATCGCATTCCACGATGATGTTCTCGACCGGGTCACCGATCGCACGGGCGTCATTGCCGAACTACCGTGGAGTGAAGTTCGCCGGGCGCGCGTGGCCGGGACCGATGAGATATGTCGGCTCGACGACCTGCTCGACACGTTCCCCGACACAAGGTTCAATCTCGACCCCAAACACG
>CAZDYO010000119.1:0-6922 GCA_964509555.1 uncultured Acidimicrobiales bacterium | reverse complement strand
CTGGTCTGCGCGGTGTCGATGGTGTCGGTGGTGGCCCGATGCCCGATGATTTCGGCACTGCGAACCTCGGGCTCGACGTATTCGGAGATGAACCGTCGGTGGATCTCGTATGAGGTGATCTCGGTGCCGGTGTCCTCGGTGACCGTCTGGATCTTCTTGGAGAAGTCGACCTGTAGCCCTCGTGGAAGATCGAGCCCGTATTCGTGGAACAGTACGTAGGCCACGCCGCCCTTGCCCGACTGGCTGTTGACCCTGATCACGGCTTCATAGCTGCGTCCGAGGTGTCGGGGATCTATTGGGAGGTAGGGAACGTCCCACTTGTCGTATTCGCCGGTCATGGGCTCGCCGGGTGCGACGCTGTAGACGTCGGCCATGCCCTTCTTGATGGCATCCTGGTGACTACCGGAGAACGCCGTGTAGACGAGGTCGCCGGCATACGGATGGCGCGGCGGCACCTGCATCCGATTGGAGAACTCGAACACCCTGCGCATCTCGTCGATGTCGCTCATGTCGAGGACCGGATCGACGCCCTGGCTCATCATGTTGAGCGCCAGAGTGACCACATCGACGTTTCCGGTGCGTTCGCCGTTGCCGAACAACGTGCCCTCCACACGATCGGCCCCGGCCATCAAGCCGATCTCGGCGGCAGCAACGGCGGTGCCCCGGTCGTTGTGGGGGTGCAAGGAGATGATCACCGAATCACGGTTGGCTATGTCCCGTCCGAACCGCTCTATCAAGTCGCCGTAGAGATTCGGCGTCGACATCTCGACCGTGGCCGGGAGATTCAGGATGATCGGATTGTCGGGGGTGGGGCCGAAGACATCCATCACCGCCTCGCACACCTGCACCGCGTAGTCGGATTCGGTGCCGGTGTAGCTTTCCGGGGAGTATTCCCACCGGATGCTGTCGGGATTGGATGATTCGGCCAGACCACGCATGCAGGCTTCGGCGCCGGCCACGGCCACACCGATGATCTGGGCCTTGTCCATGCGGAACACCACTCGGCGCTGGGTGACCGACACGGAGTTGTAGAGATGGACGATCGACTTTGGCGCACCGTCGATGGCTTCGAAGGTGCGGGCGATCAGCTCG
The DNA here is from genome assembly GCA_964509555.1 of uncultured Acidimicrobiales bacterium. Taxonomy (GTDB): domain Bacteria; phylum Actinomycetota; class Acidimicrobiia; order Acidimicrobiales; family Aldehydirespiratoraceae; genus SZUA-87. Next base: position 5,830 of record CAZDYO010000119.1, on the reverse strand, counting down.
TCGCGGGCCTGGGTGAGGACCTGAATGGTGACATCGTCGGGGATGTGACCACCTTCGATGAGGCTGCGCACGAAATCGAAATCGGTCTGCGACGCGGCCGGAAAACCAACCTCGATCTCCTTGTATCCCATGGCCACAAGGAGGTCCCACATGCGCTTCTTGCGTATCGAATCCATCGGGTCGACAAGGGCCTGATTGCCGTCGCGAAGGTCGACCGAACACCAGATGGGCGCCGTCTCGATACGGCGATCCGGCCAGGTGCGGTCGGGAAGCTCCACAGCCGGGTAGGGGCTGTACTTCTCGTGATGCATGGTGGTCATCGCAATGTTTCCTTCATGGCATGGGGTGTGACTGGTTCCTGCAACTGACGCCAAAAGCAAGAAACCCCCCGGCCCGTGGGCAGGAGGGATTCGGCGAGCAGCTGTATGTGGCGCTCGCCTAAGTGAGAAGAAGCAGGGTGAAAGCAGATGTCTTCACGGGAACAAGGGTAGTGGATTCGTGATGGATGTCAATGATGCTCGTGGAATCGGGTGATCTAACATGCCGCTCATGCCTCTCGACAGAACCGAAGCCGTGCTCACCGACCCCACGCTCGAGTCGCTTGTCGACGCGGTTGTTCGCAAGACCGAGGATGGCTACCGCATGGCGTCGGCCCGCGGTTCGATCGACTTCCGCCGCGACGGCACTGACTTCAGGGTCGTCTCACAGGCCGGTCGGCCGCCGGTCAACGACACCGTTGCCGATCGACCCGATGCCGGTTCGGAGCAGGCCGACCCCTGGGCCACACTCGGCGATCATGCCACGCCCTATGCGTTCGAGCACACGGCCCAGTTCCTCGATTCCGAGCAGGCGCCCGACTTGGCCGTGCTCCACACCCCGAGCCATCGATTCCACGGCAACGCCGGTGAACACGGTTCGTTGGGGATCACCCAGTCGAGGGCCCCGTTCATCGCCGCCGGTCCCGGTGTCGTCACCCGCGGCGTCGTCGATGAGCACATGCGCATGGTCGACGTGGCACCCACCCTGGCCGCCCTGCTCGGATGCCCGAGGATCGACGGGGTCGACGGCGTGGGCTCGCCCCGTGCCGGCATCCGTCTCGCTGTGCAGGATGGCACCGAGCGCTCCGAGATGCTCGACCCCGACCAGCGCCCGGATCACGTGATCGTGTTCCTCATGGACGGCACCAACAACAACGCTCTCCACGCCGCGATCGCCGACGGGGAGGCGCCCAACATCGCCGCTCTGGCCGAACGGGGCACGGCCTACCGCGACGGGCTCATCGCTTCGCTTCCGACTGCCACCCTGGCCAACCACACCACGTCGATGACCGGTGTTCATCCCGGGCGCAGCGGCATTCTCCACAACACCTGGTTCGACCGCTCATGTGGCAAGTCGGTCGATCTGCTCGAGCTCGAATCGATGATGCGGGCCTGCGACCATCTTCGCCCTGACATCGAGACCGTCCATGAGGCCCTCCACCGGGCCCGGCCCGACGCCAAGTCGATCTCGGCCTTCGAATACGCCGACCGTGGATCCGACTGGTCGACCTGGGCGGAGTTCCGATCCAAGCGATCGGTATCTTCGCCCGGCGACGAGGAGCGGCGGCGCCACCGCCATCCGGAATTCGGGCGTGAGCCGAAATACCGCTACATGTCGGTCATCGACGCCCAAAGCGTTCATCACGCGCAGCGGTTCTGGGACGGATCCCAAGGAGAACCCCCCGAGTTCACGTTCGTCAACTTCAGCCTCACCGATGACATCGGCCACTTTCGCGGCCCCCACAGCGACATGACCCGTGCCGCCATCACCGACACCGACGCCCGCATCGGCCAACTTCTGGACGTCGTCGAAGCGTCCGGGCGACTCGACCGAACCACCGCGGTGGTCTACGCCGATCACGGCATGCAGCAGGTCGCCGAGGGCGAACCCGTCGACCTTGGGGCGATCCTCCTGCAAGAAGGAATCGCCCATCGAATGATCGATGCCCAGTTCGTGTATCTCGACGCCGTCTGATCCCGGGGTCGTCTCCGCACTCCGGCGACGGCATGCTTTGGGCGTGGAACCGCTTGTCTGGCATCAAGACCCACCCGACCATCTGAGGTCGCCGATCCTGGTGACCGCGTTCGAAGGCTGGTTCGACGTGGGCGGGGCAGCCACCGGCGCGGTCAATGCGATCCGTACCACCGAGTCCAGCCACCTGGCCGACATTGATCCCGACATGTTCTTTGATTTCACCCGCCAGCGGCCCGACATTCGCATCGACAATGACGGCAATCGTCTGATCGACTGGCCCAAGAGCTCCATCTGCTACACCGCCATGCCGTCCCACGACCGGGATCTGGTACTGATCCAGGGGGTCGAGCCCCATGTGATGTGGGGTACCTTCGTGGATTCGATCGTGGCTCTGGCCCAACAACTGGAAGTGGCGATGGTGGTCACGCTCGGGGCGATGATCGCCGAGACCCCCCACACCCGTCCGCCGGTTGTCACCGGCTCCACCACCGATCCCCGGCTGGCTGAGATCCTCCGGCTCGGTCAGCCCAGCTACCAGGGGCCCACCGGTGTCGTCGGCGTGTTGCACGCCCGCCTGGAGGGATCCGGGATTCCCACGGTGTCCCTGCGAGCATCGGTACCCCACTACGTGACCGGGGTGTCAAACCCGAAGGCGTCCAGGGCACTGCTCGAGAGATTCGAACGCATAACCGGCATACCCACCCACTGGTCGGCGCTGGATCAGGACGCGCTCGACTGGGAAGCGCGGGTCGACGAGGCCATGCGTGACGACGACGATGTCGTGTCCTACGTGCGAAGGCTGGAAGCCCAATACGACGCTCGCGCCGAGTCGGCCATTCCGAGCCCCGACGACATCGCCGCTGAGTTCCAGCGCTACTTGCGCCAGCACGGCAACAACTGGCCGGTTACGCCTTCCATGCACCACCTCCTCGACATCAAGATCGGAAAACGTGACCGCGAGGTGCTGAGTGCCCGATTGTGGGCCCTCGGCGTGGTGGGGGTGGAAGACATGGGCGATCGTCTCAGGGCCGCATTCACCGACAGACCGGCCGCGGTGGCGGCTTCCGATGCTCTGGGACTCCCACAGCTCATCGAAGACGTCGAGGATCATGCCGGGCTCGATGCTTGGCGGGAGTATGCCGGTTGGGTGCAGGCCGGCCCGTTCGTGATCTGCCCTCCATGGATCGATCCACCGGATGATTCTCCCGTGATCTTCATCGATCCCGGTCACGCCTTCGGGAGCGGTTCGCATCCGTCCACGCGTATGGCCACCGCCGTCCTGGCCGAGGTCATCGAGCCGGGGATGTCGGTGCTCGATGTCGGATGTGGGTCGGGGGTGTTGTCGATCGCGGCCGCGCGACTGGGCGCCGACGTGGTCGGAGTCGACATCGACCCGGGCGCGATTGAGGCCACCAACTCCAATGCCTCGATCAACCGGTGTTCGGAACAGGTGTCGGCTTCGTTGGGAACCGCGGCCGACATTGGCGGCACCTTCGATGTTGTTGTCGTCAATGTCACCATCGACATCCACGAGACGATCGCCGGCGATGTGGCCGACCGTATGACACCACACGGCATTCTCATCGCCTCCGGACTATTGGCCGGTTCGCACGAGGAGAGACTGGCCAATATCTTTGCCCACCTCCGGTTGATCGGCCGCTGGTCGGAGGCAGAGTGGGCGACGGTCATGTTGAAGCGAGAGGGGCAGCGTCAATGAGCACGTTCATCGATTCGACCGACGGGGTCAGGGTGGCTCTCCACGACTTCGGCGGCACCGGCCCCACGCTGGTGATCGTTCACGCCACGGGATTCCACGGTTGGTGTTACCAGCCGATCGCCCGACGACTCACCGATCGGTTCCATGTCGTCGCCCCCGACCTGCGGGGCCACGGCGACGGCAAGTACCCCAGCGGCACGTCGATGGACTGGTGGAAGATGGCCGCGGATCTGTCAGCCGTGGTCGGCCACCTCGGGGCCGATCAACCCCTTCGCGCTGTCGGACACTCGATGGGCGGGGCGGCGATACTCATGACGGAACTTCTCCATCCCGGCACATTCTCCCATGCTTGGGTGTTTGAACCGATCGTGATACCCGACCTTCCCGACAAGCCCGCCAACACGATGCCCGACAACGCCCGGCGCCGACGGAACCGATTCGAATCCCGGGACGAGGCCTTCGAGCGCTACTCGTCGAGACCACCATTCTCCGGCGTCGATCCCGAGGCGCTCCACGCCTACGTCGACCACGGCTTTGCCGACGAGTCCGACGGCGGGGTCGTGCTCAAGTGCCCGGGCGAAATCGAGGCCCAGGTGTTCGAGAGCACCGTCACCGGACTGTTCCCACGACTCGGCGAGGTTCACACAGCCATCACCGTCGTTCAGTCAGGAGATGGCGGAATGCCGGCGAGCGTGGCGCCACTCGTGGCCGACGCTCTGCCTAACGGCCGATTGTCGAAATGGCCGGACCGATCCCATTTCGGCCCGTTCGAAGACCCGGAGAGAACCGCATCCGCGATCGCCGAGAGCATGGGATGACCGACCTTTCGGCCAGTGACTGGTTGGGGCTCGAACCGACCCACAATCCAATGCGCTGGTATCTGCCGGTCACGCCCAAGGTGAGCGTGAGATCGGCGTTCCTGTTCGGCGGGGCCGGCCTCGGCGCGGCCACGGGTGCTCTCGAGGGGACCACCGGCCGACCCGTGGTGTGGGCCACGGCCCAATACCTCTCATACGCCAAGGTCGGCTCGGTGATGGATCTCGATGTCACCATCTCGGTGAGTGGTCGTCGCACCACCCAGGCCAGGGTGATCGGACACGTTGGCGAGAACGAGATCATCACCGTGCTGGCCGCGCTCGGGCATCGGGATCTGGATCTCAGTGAGGAATGGCCGGAGATGCCGGTGGCGAAGCCACCCGACCAGTGCCGGGTGCGCGAGCACCACTACGACGCCGAGTCGCTGGGCCAGTATCTCGATCAGCGCTGGGCGACCGCGCCCGACTCCCATCATCTGGGCGGCCCCACCGGACACGGACGCGGCCGCGTATGCGTGTGGGCTCGAGCACCCGAGGGGGTGGGGCCTTCCGCGTCCACGTTGGCGATTCTCGGCGACTGGGTGCCCATGGGCATCAGCACGGTCACCAAGCAACCGATCTCCAGCAACAGCCTCGACAACACGCTGCGAATCCTCAACGTGTTGCCCACCGACTGGTATCTGCTGGAGATCGAATCTGCCGGGATCAACAACGGGTTCGGCCACGGCCAACTCCGGATCTGGGGCGACGACGGAACGCTCCACGCCATTGCGAGCCAGTCGGTGCTGGTGCGATCACGCGAACCGGATTCGCATCGCATGCCCCGTCGCCTGCAAGATGACTCCTGAACCACAGTTCGCCCACTGAGAGAACCTCTGCATTGACCACGGCCACACCGAGAATCGTGATCATCGGCGCCGGAGTATCGGGGATCGGCAGCGCCATCAAGCTTCGTGAGGCCGGCTTCAACGATCTGCGCATCGTGGAGAAGTCGGATTCCTTCGGCGGAACCTGGCACGACAATTCCTATCCCGGAGCGTCGTGCGATGTCCCGGCTCATCTCTACTCGCTGTCGTTCGCGCCCAATCCCGACTGGTCGGTTCACTATGCGGGCCAGCCGGAGATCCTCGCCCACTTCCGGAGGGTCGCCGAAGACCACCACCTCTCCGATATCACCAGCTTCGGTACGGAGATCGTGAGCGCCGTGTGGCATCACGAGAATGCCGAATGGACACTGAGCACGTCAGACGGTGACACAATCGCCGCCGATGTGGTGATATCCGGT
>CAZDYO010000118.1:0-6988 GCA_964509555.1 uncultured Acidimicrobiales bacterium | reverse complement strand
CGAATCTTGCTGGCTCGGCAGGGGTCGCTCAGCATTTTTCTGCGGGCGGGTCACCACGAGCCGGTTTACGATCTTGCGGATCGAACGGCGTTTGTTGCTCCGGTGGGGGGCCGACCGGGTTTGGTGCCGGTGCAGACCAACACGGTTGATCTCGACGGTGGGGTTGTTTCGCCGCCTGTCATCTCGTTCGTCGGTTCCGGAGAGTCCTCAGAGCCTTCGATCCTTGAGCACTGGTCCACGCCGGAGTTGGTGGCGGCGGGATTCGGTGACGATGAAGTCGAGCTGCTGCGGGAGGCCACCGCCGACTCGTTGTTGGATGTCTGGCCTGGCATCGATGAGGAGACCTTGTCGCTCGTCCTGGAGATCAGTGAGCTCACACCTGAGCAGTGGCGCGAGCAGCAGCTTCTTGAAGACACAGCGGCGGCAGATGCGAGGTTCCGTGATGCGATAGTCGAGCGGGGAGCGTTGGCGGGATTGTCGGAAGTCCTTACGGCCGAGCAGGTTCAGCGCCTGGCGAAGGCCCCGATCGAGGATTGGATGATCTTTCTCCATCCCGATCAGCGTGCGCTCACCAAGCGTCGCTACAACGGCCCGGCGCGGGTTCGCGGGTCGGCCGGCACGGGTAAGACGGTTGTCGGTTTGCACCGTGCGGCGGTCCTCGCTCAGCGTTTCGCCGACGAGGTTCCCGAGGGAGAGCCACGGGCGATCCTGTTCACGACTTACATCAAGACCCTGCCGCCGGTGTTCGAGAATCTCTACAACCGCCTTCCCTCCACGGTGCCAGGTGCGGTCGAGTTCACGAACATCGACAAGCTCGCGAATCGGGTGTGCCGAGAAGCCGGGCAGCGGCCGACACTCGATCCCAAGACGGTGAGCTCAGCGTTCTCGAAGGCGTTCAAGGAGGTGGTCGTTCCCGGCACTCCGCTCTTCGAGGCCGGGCTGACTCGCAACTACCTGAGGGAGGAAGTGACGGCGGTGATGAAGGGTCGCGGCGTCGACTCGATCGATGAATACCTTCAGATGGAGCGCACGGGCCGGGGCACTGCGTTCACCCGGCCGCTGCGCATTCAGGCCTGGGAGCTTCGTGAGGCGTGGGATCGTCGCAACGCTGAAGCCGGTTTGACGGATTTCCCGGATGTGGTCCGGCGGGCCCGCGACTTGGCGCGGCGTCGGCCTTCGGCGATGTACCGGGCAGCGATAATCGACGAGTCGCAGGATCTCACCCTGGTGGGAATTCAGTTCATCAGGGCATTGGTCAATGGCCCCGAGGGGGTCGATCGCCCCGACGGATTGTTCATCGTCGGCGACGGCGCCCAGAAGATCTACCCGGGTGGGTTCACACTGGCTCAGGCCGGAATCGATGTGAGAGGCAACTCGTCGGTCCTACGGGTCAACTATCGAAACACCAGGCAGATCATCGACACGGCGATGGCCTGCACCGGCGATCAGAAGGTCGACGACCTCGGCGATGAGTTCGCCCGCGGCGATGCGGATGCCGAGGCGCAGCGCGACGGGGTGGGTCCGAGGCTGGTCCAGGCGGCGAGCTTCGAGGATCAGTTGCGGTTCATCGAGAACGAGATCGCGAAGCTGGTTGATCGGGGAAACATGGGTCCCGGCGACATCGGAGTGTGCGCGCCTTCGAACGCTCTGGTGAAGCAGACGATCAAGTCGCTGGAGGCAGCGGGGCTGCGGTGTCAGGATCTTTCGAAGTTCGACGGCAAGACCAACGACATGGTGAAGGTCGGCACGTTCCACCGGGCGAAGGGTCTGGAGTTCAAGGTCGTGTTCCTGCCGGGTCTGTCCGACGACACCTTCCCGACCCCTCAGCAGTCGGGCCAGCCCGACAACGAATATGCCGACAGTCGGGCACTGCAGATCAGCCAGCTGTTCGTGGCGATGACGAGAGCGCGAGACGGCCTGTTTCTGCTGTGCAATGGTGAACCAAGTGACATCATCGTTCCTGCTCTTGATCGTTTCGAGCTGATCGAGGCGTGAGTGTCACAGCGGGTACCGACTAGCACACCGATCAAGGAGGCTGACGCCAGTGGATGTATTCGAGTTTCGTGATTCGCTGATCCGCGACTACTCGGAGTACGTCGGAAGCTTCATGAAGGTTCGCGATGATCGGATTCGCGAGCGCGTCGAGGCCAATCTTCGTGATGGGCGTCTTTGGCCCGATCCCAGCATCGGATTGAATCCTGCGTTCGAGTCGGGCGGATTGATCGACGAGCTGGCGGCCGAGGGCCTGCTCCACGAGCGCTGCCGTGAGATATTCAGGGTGAACAAGACCCGCGAGGAGCCGTTGGGTTCGCCGATGAAGCTGCATCGGCACCAGCGCGAGGCCATTGAGCGAGCCCGTGATGGTCGCAGCTACGTGCTCACCACTGGCACAGGGTCGGGCAAGAGCCTCGCCTACATCGTGCCGATCGTCGACCGGATTCTCCGCACCGGGTCCGGCAAGGGCCTGAAGGCGTTGGTCGTCTATCCGATGAATGCTCTCGCCAACTCGCAGCTCGAGGAGTTGGGCAAGTTCCTGGGGCCGAGTGGTTCTGGGTCGGGGGTGACTTATGCCCGGTACACGGGGCAGGAGCCGGAGGATGTTCGCGAGGAGATCCGCCGCAATCCGCCCGACATTCTTCTCACGAATTACGTGATGTTGGAGCTGATTCTCACCCACACGCGGGATCAGGCGTTGGTGAGAAACATGGCTGGGTTGCAGTTCATGGTTCTCGATGAGCTCCACACATATCGAGGCCGTCAGGGTGCCGATGTGGCGTTCTTGTGTCGTCGCTTGCGCGAGGCGAGCGGTTCGCCCGATTTCCTGACGGTTGGCACCTCGGCCACGATGTCCACCGAGGGCTCCTACGCGGAGCAGCGAGCAACCGTCGCCGGTGTGGCTTCGACGGTGTTCGGCACGACGGTTTCGCCTGATGACGTGATCGGCGAGACGTTGAGACGGTCCACGCCGGAGGTTGACTTCACGTCTCCCACGGCTGTCGACAGGCTGGCTGCTCGGGTACGTCAGGGCCCGGTTGGTGAGGTTGATCACGCGACCTTGGTTGTCGATCCTTTGTCGAGTTGGATCGAGTCGACCTTTGGTCTGGCCGAGGTTGATGGCCGCTTGGTTCGCCAAATCCCCAGGCCTCTTCGTGGACCCGAAGGCGGGGCCCGGAGCCTTCGCAAGCTGGTCGACATGCCAGCCGATGAATGTGAGGCGGTCATCAGGGCTCAGCTGATGGCCGGCTACAAGGCAGTCGACCCGGCCACAGGTTTTCCGACGTTCGCGTTCCGGCTGCATCAGTTCATCAGCCGCGGCGACACCGTCTATGCATCGCCCGAGCCGGAGTCGCTACGTCATTTGACTCTCGACAAGCAGAGGTTCGTGCCCGGAGACCGTGATCGGGTGCTGTTGCCACTGGCGTTCTGCCGGTCGTGTGGCCACGAGTACTACGTGGTGTCGCGGGTTGATGACCCCAAGTCCGACGGCAGGATGGTGATACCGCGCGAGATAGGCGATCTCGACAGGTCCGGCGAAACTGACGCCGGGTTTCTCTACCTGAGTGAGTCTTCACCGTGGCCTGACGATCCGCTGGAGGAGGGTCGGCTTCCCGATGATTTCCTCGAGTGGACTGCTTCTGGTGATGCGAGGGTGCGTCGTGATTACCGCGACCGGTTACCGGTTCGCGTGCGGGTCACTGGCGACGGTCATCTTGAGACCGGTGAAGGTGGGGGCACGATCGCGTCGTGGCTACCGGCACCGTTTCGGATGTGTCTGAGTTGTGGTGTTTCATACGACAGTCGGGGGAGTGATTTCGCCAAGCTCACCACTCTTGGGTCGGAGGGCCGCAGCACGGCCACCACCGTTTTGAGTCTCTCGGCTGTTCGTCAGCTGAGAGCCGACGAAACTCTGGAAGCGAAGGCGAGGAAGCTGCTTTCGTTCACCGACAATCGGCAGGACGCCTCGCTGCAGGCCGGACACTTCAATGACTTCGTTCAGGTGGCGATGCTGCGCGGTGCGCTCTTCAAGGCCGTCTCAAGAGCGGGCGAGAGCGGCCTGGAGCATCAGCAGGTTCCGCAGGCGGTGTTCGACGCTCTCGACCTTCCGTTCGGGAGTTATTCGGTTGATCCAGATCTGGAGTTCGCGGCGAGAGATCGGGTGAAGCGCGACATGCGCGACGTGTTGGCGTATCGCACCTATCTGGATCTGCGGCGGGGTTGGCGGGTCACTTCGCCGAACCTTGAGCAGTGCGGTCTGTTGGTGATCGATTATGAGTCGCTCGATGAGTTGGCTGCCGCCGAACGTGTCTGGGTCGACTGCCACCCGGCATTGGCGGGGGCTTCGCCGGCGGAGCGGGCCGTGGTGTGCAGGGTGCTGCTCGATTTCTTTCGGCGTGGCTTGGCGATCAAGACCGAGCATCTTCGCCAGGATTCCCTTGATCAGTTGTCGAGCCGTTCACAGCAGTCGATCACCGGCATGTGGTCTCTCGACGACGGACGCGATCTGGAGTACGCCTCGAAGGTCATTCCGCGTTCGCAACAGAGCGGCGACTATCGGGGCAATACCTACCTGTCCTCCAGGGGCGGTTTCGGCCGCTATCTGCGGCGGTTGGGAACCTTCGATGGTTACGGAACCAAGCTGAAGCTGGCCGACACCGATGATCTGATAACCGAGTTGTTCAGCGGGTTGAAGCGGGCCGGGCTGCTCGAGGTCGTGGGTGAGACCAAGGACGGCGAGGGGATCTATCAGGTGCCGGCGTCGGCGATGCGTTGGCGCGCCGGTGATGGCACGACCCCGTATCACGACGTGATCCGCATGCCATCGCTGCCGGCTGAGGGCATGGCCCCGAACGAGTATTTCGTGGAGGTCTACAGCGACGTGGCGGAGAAGCTGCTGGGTATGGAAGCCCGGGAACACACTGCCCAGGTTCCCTACGAGCAGCGACAGCAACGAGAGGACGAGTTCCGGTCGGGAGAGTTGCCGGTGTTGTACTGCTCTCCGACCATGGAGCTAGGGGTCGACATTTCGCAGCTCAATGTGGTCAACATGCGAAATGTCCCGCCGACTCCTGCCAATTACGCGCAGCGGTCCGGTCGGGCGGGCCGTAGCGGTCAACCGGCGTTGGTGTTCACGTATTGCTCGGGCGGCAGCCCCCACGATCAGTACTTCTTCCGTCGGCCGGAGCTGATGGTGTCGGGGCAGGTGAGCACCCCGCGCCTTGATCTGGCCAATGAGGATCTGGTTCGCTCCCATGTCCATGCGATCTGGCTGGCGGCCAGCGGCATGTCTTTGGGGTCTTCACTGGTGGAGATTCTTGATGTGGATCATCCCGACCTCCCGTTGAGGCAGGGAATTGACGACGACCTCCGCAATCCGTCGTCGCGGCGCAATGCCGCCGACCGCGTACGGTCCGCCCTGTCCGGAGCGACCGATGTGTTGGAGCAGGCTCCCTGGTGGAGCGACGACTGGGTCGACGACACTCTCAACAATGTGCCCCGCGAGTTCTGGCGGGCGTGCGAGCGGTGGCGCAATCTCTACCGGTCGTCGATGCGACAGTTCGAGGCCCAGAACGCGATCATCGCCAACGCTTCGGCGTCTGCCAGAGACAAGTCCGACGCCAAGCGCATGCGCCGCGAGGCCGAGAACCAGATGGCGTTGCTCACGATGAAGGACGACTCGCGAAGCCAGTCCGACTTCTACAGCTACCGCTACTTCGCGAGCGAGGGCTTCCTGCCGGGCTACAACTTTCCGCGGTTGCCGTTGTCGGCGTTCATCCCCGGCCGGAAGGGACGTTTCGATGATCCGGAGTATCTGAATCGCCCCAGGTTTCTGGCTGTGTCGGAGTTTGGCCCGCAGGCGCTGGTGTATCACGAGGGTGCGCGCTACCGAATCAACAAGGTGATTCTGCCTGTGGCCGATGGCGCGGCCGACGGGGCCGCGGCGGTCACCATTTCTGTGAAGCGTTGCGACCAATGCGGCTACATGCATCCGATCACCGAACCACCTGCCCCCGACGTTTGCGAGCATTGCGGGCGCGAGTTGCCGGCTGCGTTGAAGGCGATGTTCCGAATGCAAAACGTGTCGACCCGTCGCGTCGACCGGATCTCTTCTGATGAGGAAGAACGGCAGCGAACGGGCTACGAACTCCAGTCGGGTATTCGATTCGCGGTGAGAGATGGCCGACTGTCGGTATCGCAGGCAGACCTGATGGTTGGCGGGAGTTGCTGGGCGAAGCTCACCTACGGCGACACGGCCACGATCTCTCGAATCAACTTGGGCTGGCGGCGTCGCAAGGATTCCGAGGTGAAGGGTTTCGTCATCGACCTGGCCAAGGGCACGTGGGAGAAGAAACCTGGAGTGGTAGGCGATCCGGCTGATCCGATGGGCAAGCAAACGGCTCGTGTGATCCCGTATGTCGACGACAGTCGCAATGCCTTGCTGATCGAACCGACCGAGCCTCTCGACCTTGAGGTGATGGCTTCGGTTGGCACTGCCTTGAAGCATGCGATCCAGCGTGTTTTTCAGTTGGAAGATGGCGAGCTTGCGGTGGAGTCGCTTCCCGATCAGCTCGAGCGCCGGTCTTGGCTTCTCTATGAGGCCTCGGAGGGCGGTGCGGGTGTGTTGCGCCGGCTGGTTGATGAACCCGGCGCGTTCTCCCGGGTGGCCGCCGAGGCGATGGAGGTATGTCACTTTGATTCGTCGACGGGGGTCGACCGGGGTTCAGCCGATGGCGGTGAGCCTTGCGAGGCTGCGTGTTACCACTGCCTGTTGAGCTACCGGAATCAGAGCGAACATCAGATTCTTGATCGCAAGGTCGCAGCGGCGGTCCTGGGTGAGTTGAGGAAGTCGGTGGCGAAGCAAGTTGCCAACGATCCGATCAAGCCGGTCGAGCTGATGTCTCCGCTTGAGGAGGAGTGGCTCGAAATGGTTCGCGAGCGTGGCATGAAGGAACCCGATGCAGCTCAGGTTCTGATCGAGGGGGCCAACACG
>CAZDYO010000117.1:4870-7001 GCA_964509555.1 uncultured Acidimicrobiales bacterium | reverse complement strand
ACTCTTTGAGCCGCGGGACGAGAACGGCCGGATCACCAGCTGACGTGGTGACGAAGCCGACCTCGTTCTCGGCCACGAATTCGACCAGCGCTCCCGGGTCGCTCACGAAATGTTGCGCGATATTGACGCCCCACGGCTTCCCGGTGAGTTCCCGCATGGCCAGAATCTCGATCCTGATGGCGTCCATGTCGCCCGAGGAGGTCTCGATTATTCCCAGGCCACCGGCGTTCGACACCGCCGATGCCAGTGGTGACCGGGCGATCCATCCCATCGGAGCTTGAATGATCGGGATTTCGATGCCGAGCATCTCGGTGATGCGTGTCTGCATGGAATCGGCTTTCTGAGTCGGGGCCGGCTCAACGCCGACGACGGATGACCGTGGGCCGACGGTAGGCCACCGAACGGTCGGATGACCAAAGCGCCGGTGGAGCATCCGCGAATGCGGCCAGTTGAAGGAGCGGCTGGTCGTAGTTCACTCGCCAACCGGCGAAGTCTCGCCAGGCAGCGTCGAAGTCCGGCCTGATCGGGAGGCCGACGTCCTTCAGCGTTTCATAGACCTCCAGAAACTCACCACGCTCGATCGATATCGGGTCGTCGGGCGCCGGATCGGTGTCGTATTCGAACCCGAAGAAGTGTGCTATCCGGCGCAAGGCCATTGTTCCGGTATGGATCATCAGTTCGGCTCTCGGCGCTCTGGGCAGATCAAGGACGGAGATGTAGAGCGAAGCAGTATCGAGAGCCAGACCGGCACCGGAGATCCATGAGCGTTCCGGTACCGGCGAACGGAAGAACACCAGCATGGGAAACGACGAATGGCTCTCCTCGATGTCGACGAACCAGTCCTCCCACTCACTCCAGAGTTGGGGCATCTGGTCGAGCCCGTCTACGAAATGGATCCGGGTGAGCAACACCTCCGGACTGGCTCGCTCACCAACCTTGCTGGCACGAATGTGGAGCTTCGCCACCGCCACCTCGCGTCTGGAGAATGCTGAGTAGATGGTTGGGATGAAGCTGATCATCAATCCGACCAGGCCCAGACCAATGAGTCCCTCGACCACCGCGACCGTGAGCTGGGGACCGCCGTTCGCCGTACGAAAGCCGAGGGTGGTGAGCGACGATCCTGACAGTGCCAGGGCGGATCCGTACGACCGATCGTCGATGGCCCAGAATGTCAGCGACATGGCGGCGATCACCGACACGGCCCAGATCACCGGAAGCATGATCAATCCAACCGGGGCCATCCTGGCCTTGACCCGCTCGTGTGACTCCCACGTGCGTCGCTTGCCGGCGACAAAGCCGAAGCTCCACCGAAGGAAGATGAACAGTGTGCGGGTTATGAATACCTGTTCACCTCTCGGCACCACCACTGTTCGGATGGCCGATCCAAGGGTCGTCAGGGTGAGGGCCACCCCCAATCCTCCGACGATCCAGCGAATCACGAGCACCCGCAGATGTTAGGCAGTCGGCGCCCTGGTTTCGGGCAGCCAGCCCGTGGACATGGGTCGAACGACCCATTGTGGGCCGGATGACCCAACTGCAAGTCAAGTCGAATGGCCTGTGTCCCGATGAACCGTCATACCCACGAAAGAGGTGCCATGAGACCGTCAGCCCCGGTACACGACCATCATCGACCCGCTCCCAGAACCTCATTCCTCCGGCAATTCGCCCTGGTGGGCAGCGCGATCGCCTTGGTCACATGGGGAACAGTGGCGTTGAGCGGAGCCTCCGGCAGCACGGAGGTGCCGAGCCCGTGGGGCCACCCGACAGCAGCGTCCGCACAGTCGACATCGGCTTCTTCCGCCCTGACGGTAGCGGGGGCCGGAGCCGCGGCCGTCGATCAAGCGGGCGGGCATGCCGACTCTGGTGACGGTTCGGCTGGGGCCTCGGGCTTCTCGCTGTTCAGTTCATCCAGATCCGGCGACTGCAGCGTCGACACCGAGACTGACGATGTTGATGTCGACGCACCCGACAACCACGACTCCTCCGACATTGACTCGCCGGACATTGACGAACTGTCCGTCGACGATCACGACTCCGACATCGACAGCTCCGGCGACATCGACTCGAACCACAACGATGACCACTCGGACTGCGAAGAACCCGAGTGCTCCAGCGACAGCCACCACGACTC
>CAZDYO010000117.1:0-4770 GCA_964509555.1 uncultured Acidimicrobiales bacterium | reverse complement strand
GACCACTCGGACTGCGAAGAACCCGAGTGCTCCAGCGACAGCCACCACGACTCCGACCACGACGAGTCCGACGGTCACAGCGGCGACGTCACATCACACGACGACAACAGCACCGATGGTCACCACCACGACTCCGACATAGACAACTCAGACGACCACGACTCCGACGATGACGAAGGCGGCGATGGGTGCGCTCCGGACGCCCCAACCACCACCATCCCAACCACCACCGCCCCAACCACCACCGCCCCAACCACCACCGCCCCAACCACCACCGCCCCGCCAACCTTCTGAAATCAGCCACAATCACGGTAAAGAGCCACGATGTGTCCACATGCCGGACGCATCGTGGCTCTGTGCTTGTACGGCCGAATTGCCCATGTCCCGGGAATGAGGTCCGCGTTCGAGTGGGCTGATCGGCTCATTGTTGGTGTCATGGCCCCCGTTTGTTCAAGTCGAGATCCCCGGGACCCGATCCCCCAATATCCCGACAAAGGCAGCCGTGAGACTTTCCCTCTTCCGACGACAGGACACAGACCAGGACCGGGGCGCGACCATCCCCGAGTACCTTGTCCTGATCGGTAGTGCCGTGAGCATTATCACTGGTGGCTCAATGGCGTTCGGCGGTGCCTCAGCGCAGACATTCACCGACGCCGAAGGCGGTCTATACGGTGAAGCCCCCGCCGAAACTGCATCCGAACCGGTGGAGTTTCCGGATACCGAATCGGAACCGGTCGATCCAGGCTCGGTGCCTCCGTTGCCTGACCCCGACTCCGGTGGATCAGCTTCGACCGGATCCGACAGCAGCTCGTCCGGCCAGACCTTGGAATCAGGCGGGTCCGAAGACGTCCAATGCAACTCCGACTCAAGCGGATCCGAATCGTCTGACAGCGAGTCCAGCGACAGCGACTCCGACAACGAGTCCAGCGACAACGAATCGTCCGACTCAGAATCCAGCGACAACGAATCGTCCGACTCAGAATCCAGCGACAACGAATCCAGCGACAGCGAATCGTCAGACTCATGCGCAGCGAGTTCCGAGTCCAGCGACTCAGAATCCAGCGACAACGAATCGTCCGACTCAGAATCCAGCGACAACGGATCGTCCGACTCAGAATCCAGCGACTCCGAATCGAGCTGACAGAGTCGGATCCGGATCAGACCCCGACCGAAACCACCTCAAGATCGTCGGCGACGATGACCTTGCCCGTGTAGCCCGCGGCTCTGACATCGGACACGAACTTTGACTTGTCGGAACCGTCAGCCGGTGGGGGTATGAGGTGGGTCAGGACCAGGGTCGGCACCTCCAGCTCGGCCGCCTGGGCACCGATGAGCCTGGTGTCGGCGTGGTAGTCGAGAATGAATCGTCGGTTCTCGGGCAAGGCCTCGATTGGTTCGAAGCGCATCGCCTCGTACACGAGCACATCCACACCACCGGCCAGAAAAGCCATTTCGCTGCAGACCACTGTGTCGCCCGAAATGGCAACCGATCCGGCCGGCGTGTCGACTCGATAACCGACCGAGGGCGATACCGGCTCGTGATGAACCGCGATGGCGCTGACCGTCACCTCTCCATGTGGGGTAGGGGCACGCCACACCTCGCCGATGCTCGTCGAGGCAGCAAATGAAACGACTCCCGGCTCCGGACGATCGCTGCGACCCGTGTGTTCCGCTCGAACCGCGATGTCGTCCGCCCAAGCATCGAGCATCCGCTGCGCGAAAACCACAGCCGGACCGGCCGGAGCGATGACCGGTAGCGGCGTCGCGGAACGGGCCCTGTCCATGACCCAACGAGTGAGAACGAGGTCGGGCAAACCCACCATGTGATCGGAATGGTGATGGGTGAGAAAGACTGCGTCGAGCTCACCCGGCCAGAGCCCGGCGCCGGCGAGCCGCTGAACCGTGGATCGCCCGACGTCGAACTGCATCGCAAGCTCGCCGAATTGCACGAGCACCCCCGGCCCGGCTCGCAGTGGGTCGGGGATGGGGCAGCCGGTGCCGGTTGTCGTGATCCGCAACTCTGGGAACGTGTCCACGGCCAGAGGCTAAGCAACAATCCGGGCATTGTCCGGGATCGTGTCTCTCAGCCAATGGTGAAGGTCTGCCAACCGCTGCTGGTATTGATCGCCACGAGACTGCCGTTGATCGCCATCGTCGACGGATACTCGGAACCATCGAGCGGAGCAGTCAGCCAGTTGACACCGTCGGAACTCGCGATGAGAACCAGTTCCGGCATCTCCGGAACCAGCGGGGGCGGTGTCCAACCTGAGGCATCGATGGCCGCCTCCCTTGCGGGAAGAACGGTGTCCATGATTATCGACAACGGGACATCCATGATCTCGGTGCCGTCGGGTTCGATGATCGTGACCGAGTCTCCATTCAACACTGCGAAGTCAGCGGAGAAACCGTCAAACTCGCCGCTTACCTCAGCCACGATCTCACCGGTCTCCGCATCAGTGATGGTGAGATCGGCAGTGCCGTCGGCGTGGCCGAAGAGGTGGAGCAGCTTGCCGTCGAACTCGACCTCCACGTCGAACTCGACTGGGGGCTGGGAGTTGTCTTGGTACTGGTGGACATCCACGACGGCAATTGCGCCGCGATCCCCGGGATTGAAGTAAATGCCCTGTCGTGGATCGATGCCAAGATCAAGCGACTCGGACCGGGTCCAGGATGAACCATCCGGTGCCCCGAACCAGAGCTCAGGCCCTGACGGGCCATCGGCCGACAGCAAGACACCGCCCTCCACGGCCACTATGGCTCCCAGAAAGCGAGATGCCGGGGGGTCCACGGAGTTCCATGTGAGCCCGTCAGGGGAGAGCATGAGCTGAGGCTCGCCCTGCAGCCGTCCGAACCCCTGCCCGATGAACCCGGCATCTGTACCAACCACCTCTTCGAGACCCTCCCCCGATGTGCCCGCCAGCGACATCGACATCGGCTGCGAATCCCAGGATCCGACCGTGATGCTGGTCTCGCTGCGACCGAAGCCGCCGGATTCGTCGAGATACTGCTGGATCTCGACCGGATCGACGCCGAGTTCCTCCCACGTGTAGAAGATCGTGTCCGTGCCCGGTGGATCCATGAATGCGGGATCTGCCAAATCCGGGGTGATGGCCGGATATGGGGGAATGGGAAGGACAGCAGTGACTGAGGGCAAGAAGGTGCTCGTGCTGACGGCACCGCTTCCTTCGAGCGCAGGCATCGGAACGCCACCCATGTCCCCACCCGGTGAGAAGAAGTGAATCTCCAAACCATCGGCCGTGGCCCTGGGGCCGGTGATGTCGCCGGCATCGATGATCTCACTCGGAACCAACGACCACAGATCGACGCTGCGGGACGACTCAACCAAAGCCAACCAACCGTCGGCGTTGTAGGTGAGGGATCTCATCCATTGGTCGGTCGACACGTAGGCGGGAGCATCGGCCATCGGCTCGGAGATATCGAAAGTCTGCCAGTCGGTCAGATTCTGCGTGACCGAAACTGTGAGCGACACCTGGCCCTGATCGCTGCCCGAGTCGAACGCGATCCCGCGATCGTCAGCTCGCTGGGCAACGACCAGATGGGTGCCATCTGACACGACCCGGTCGATCTGTGCACCGGCCACAGGCAATGCGAAACCGGGGATGTCGGACCAATGCAGGCCGTCGGGCGATGTCTGAGCGACGAAACTTGGTGTCGCGCCCGACTGAAGCGACTCGAAGAGACCCACCAGATCGGGATCTGACATCACGAGATCGGTCGCCTGCTGAAGAAGGCCGACATCATCGAGTGCTGCCATCGCTCCATCGAGCGTGGTTGCGCCCGATGCCCTCACCGCATCCACTATCTCCTGCGGGAAGCTTTCGGCATACGGTGAATCGGGGCCTGGAAGCGGCGCCGGCTCCCAAACGGTGCCGAGCGTCAGGAATCCGTCGCCCCAAGGGACCGTCCAGGTCTCGCCGCCGTAGCCGTATCCGTAGGCCAGGTCACCTTCGATCGGGGCTACTGCCGAGGCGTTCGATGACCGCTCGATCTGTGCGCCGCCGTCGACAGGAGCGGGGGCGGCCGTGGTGCTCGTGGAGTCAGTGGCAGGGGCCACGTTTGCCGCAACGTCGAGCGTGGACCCGTCGTCACGGAACAATGGCCGCACACCAACAGCAGCGCCAACCACCAGAGCCATTGCACCCGCCACGCCAAGAGCCCGGCGGCGACGTCCACGTCGCCGCCCAATTCTCTCCACGTCGGATAGGAGGGCCGGCTCAACACCAATCACCTCAGCTTGGCCGGACAGATGTGATTTCAGCTCGTCATCAAAGGAAGGCATGCATTACAGACGCATGGGACGCCGGTTTGGTTCCCAGAAACTATCGGTCGCGCATGCTTGACCGCAGAACGGCAAGGGCTCGATTGAGACGGCTCTTCACCGTGCCCGGGGCGATTCCGAGCGCTTCCGCGGTGGCAGCCTCCGACCAATCAAGGAGATGTATGAGCACCACCACGGCCCGCTGATCCACCGGCAGGGCGGCCAGGGCTGCCTCCAGATCAGGGTCGGCTCGATCATCGCCGCGAATCGCTGGTTCCGCGGCCGAATCGGCGGACCTCTCACGCCGGAACTTCCGCAATCGCGATGTGGCCCAATTCAGCCCGGGCCGATACGCCCAGCCGGAAGGATTCCGGCATCTGCTCACCCTGGCCCAATGTTGATAAGCCCGCGCCATCCTCTCGGCTGCCGCGTCGCGGGCCAGTTCACGGTCGCGCAATGTGAGCACCAGCGCTGCCAAGACCGGTCTCCGG
>CAZDYO010000116.1:0-7078 GCA_964509555.1 uncultured Acidimicrobiales bacterium | reverse complement strand
GAAGCCGGTGGCCATGCCCATCGTCGAGAAATCGAAAGCCATGTTGGTGCCGACATCCTCGTGGATCACCACCTCATCGCGGGCCGCGGCCTCGAGATCGACCACCGCGGGCAACGGTTCGATATCGACGTACACAGTCTCGGCGGCATCCTCGCCCTGATACGCCTCCTCGGTGAGCACCACGGCAACCGGCTCGCCGACGAACCGGACATGCGTGGAGCACAACACCGGCCGGTTCAACATCTCGGGCGGGAACAGGGGCACAGCACCGGCCAGGGTTTGCAGTCCCTCGGGAAGATCGGCCGCGGTGACCACCGCCACCACCCCGGGCATGGCCAGCGCGTCCTCGGTCTCGATCGACTCGATGCGGCCGTTGGCCACGGTGGATCTCACATAGGTGGCGTGGAGCGCACCCGCCAAGCGGTCATCGTCGAGATCGGCTGTGTAGGTGGCGCCATCAGTGAGGAACTTGGGGTCTTCCTTGCGAAGCACCTTCGTGCCAACGATCGTCATCTGCTGTCTCCCCCGGTTTCGGCTTGGCGGGAACTTAGCCGCGCCTGCGCCGTGGAGGAGAAACCGACGACAGGTGTCACATCGCAGCGGCTACGGGGTGGCCACGCACCCTTCGACGCCGGGCACCGAATAGACCTCGGACCCGGGCTCCACGTAGAGCCCGACGCACTTCGCAGCCTTGGCGACTCCGTCGGGACCGACACGCTGGGCGATCTGGGCCTCGATCGAATCGATTTGTTCGACCAACGCCTGCCGCTGGGCCTGTGAGTCACGCAGCTCGGAGCGTTGCTCAAACCAGGTACTCACCGGGAACGAAGCCAAACCGACGCCGAGAGCAACGGTGGCCACCACCAGCAGCACCTTCACCAGGAAGCCGAGGCGGTTGGGCCGAGCGGCCGAGGCCATCAGTCGTGCCCCGCCAGTGCGGCCAGACCCCGGAACTCGGCGGCCTCACCCAACTGCTCCTCGATTCTCAGCAGCTGGTTGTATTTCGACACCCGATCCGAGCGGGCCGGTGCGCCGGTCTTGATCTGGCCACAATTGGTGGCCACCGCCAGGTCGGAGATGGTCGTGTCCTCGGTCTCTCCGGAACGGTGGGAGATCACCGAGGTCATCGAGTTGCGGGTGGCCATCTCGACCGCTTCGAGGGTCTCGGTGAGTGACCCGATCTGGTTGACCTTTATCAGGATCGAGTTGGCGGTTCCCTCGGCGATGCCACGCGCCAATCGTTCGGTGTTGGTGACGAACACATCGTCGCCGACGGTCTGGATCCGGCCACCGATCGCTTTGGTGAGCTTGCGCCATCCGTCCCAGTCTTCTTCGGCCATGCCGTCCTCGATCGACACGATCGGGTATGCGTCCACCAGCCTCACGTATTCGGCCACCATCTCGTCGGACGACAGGCTCCGGTCCTCGCTGGCCAGCACGTACTTGCCGTCTTTGTGAAACTCCGACGAGGCCGGATCAAGTGCGATGGAGACATCTTCGCCGGGGCGCAAACCGGCCCGCTCGATTGCCTCCACCAGCAGACCCAGTGCGGTCTCGTTGGATTCGAGGTCGGGGGCGAAACCCCCCTCGTCGCCGACGCCGCCGCCCAGCCCGCGGTCGTGGAGGACCTTCTTGAGAGTGTGGTAGGTCTCGACGCCCCATCGAAGGGCTTCGGAGAACGAAGCCGCTCCCACCGGCATCACCATGAACTCCTGGAAGTCGACGTTGTTGTCGGCGTGGGAGCCACCGTTGAGAACGTTCATCATCGGCACCGGGAGCACGTGGGCGTTGGCGCCGCCGATGTGGCGCCAGAGAGGAATCTCGAGTTCGGCGGCGGCAGCCTTAGCGGCAGCCAGGGAAATGCCCAGAATGGCGTTGGCACCGACGCGCCCCTTGTTGTCGGTGCCGTCGGTGGAGATCAACTCAGCGTCGAGGGTGCGTTGATCAAGAGCGTCGAGGCCCATCACGGTGTCGGCAAGCTCGCCGTTGACGAACCCCACGGCCGTGAGCACGCCCTTGCCCATCATGCGATCTCCCCCGTCGCGGAGCTCGACGGCCTCGAAAGCCCCGGTGGAGGCACCGCTGGGCACGATCGCCCGGCCCATCGCTCCGCTGTCGAGGTACACCTCGACCTCGACAGTTGGGTTGCCCCTCGAGTCGAGAACCTCACGGGCGTGCAGACCTTCGATGGTGCTCACTGTCGAACCTCCTGGAGTTGTTGCGATCGTCGCTGGGGCGCGCCGACCAAGCGCCGTACTCCGTCCCTGACCCGATCGGCGTCCATCAGTGTTGCGTCCCGCATGGTAGCGCCCTGCACCAGGGAGGGATGTCACCCTCCGACCATCATGGTCGAACGGCAATGTTCAGGCGGCTACAGCCGGCCCTCGACCTCTCGATATTCGCTCTCGAAGCTTCGTGCCGCTCCCCGCAGAGCGGCCTCGGGGTCGATGTCCGCGGCCAAGGCAATCTCGACCAGGGCCAGCAGGAGAGCGCCGAAGGACTCCGCGCCCACGGGAGAAACGAGTCCTTCCAGAGGCCCACGAAAGCGCTCGGCCGAAGAGCGGACCGACACCGGGGTTCCGCTGGCACGCTTGAGGATCTTCGACGCCAGCATGAGGGCCGGCAGCGACGGGGGGATGCCGTCCATCGCCGACTGGCGTGCCTTCTCGGATTGCTTGATCTGTTCCCAGTTGGCCAGCACCGTGTCGGCATCGTCGGCCACCACATCGGCGAATACGTGGGGATGACGCAGAACCAGCTTGTCGTGGATGCCGCTCACCACATCGGTGATGTCGAAAGCCCCCCGCTCCGCGGCCACCCGGGCGTGGAAGAAAATCTGGTAGAGCAGATCTCCCAGCTCCTCGCTCAGATGAGCGTCGGCCTCCGGGTCGAACAGGTCGTCTGGCATTTGCACACGATTGTCGAGGGCCTCGATGGTCTCATGCGCCTCCTCAAGAAGGTGCCGCCGCAACGAAGCGTGGGTCTGCTTGCGATCCCAGGGGCACTGCTCGCGCAGTGTGCGCACCAACTCATCGAACCTCACGAATTCTCCGGCAACCGGCGCCTCCAGCCGTGGGATGTAGATGGATGTGAGGTGATCGGCCTCCACCTTCCGGTCGAGATCAGCCCAGGAAACGGTGAAGATCAGCTCATCGGGGGAACCGAGGCGCTGCATCACGATCACCTCGTCGGGGCCCTCGTCGACGGCGAGCTTGATGTCGCTCAGGACGTGTTTGGCGTGGCAGTGGGCGACGAGCAAGGGGCCGATCTGTCCGGCGGCTGCAGTGGCGAACATGTGGCCGTCGATCAGACGCACCGCCTCCTCGACCGGATCGACAGCCAGTCGCGACCATGCGACATCGAGGAACGACATCGCCGGAAGAATCTCGACGTCGACATCGGCTGTGGCCGCCCGGTCGCGCAGGATCGCAACGGTCCGTTCCAGCACCAAAGGGGAGCCGGGAACGGCGTAGAGCACATCGCCCGAACCCGCGGCCTCCACGAGCGAATCAGCGATCGACTCGTAGACCTCGGCGAAGGTGCCCAACGTGTCGTAGAGGTGATCGAAACTCTCGGCGCCCTCCACAACCGCGGCGGCAGGGTGAACCGTGGTGCGCAAGAACACCCGGTCGTGCGCGGCCATGGCATCGGCGGTTTCGGGGGTGATCAGTTCGGGGCCAGCCGGACCCAGGCCGGCGATCGTGATACGGCCCTCCATCGCCGGAGTTCTCAGCCCACCGTTGTCGGCGAGGAAACGCCTCCGGGGGCGATGACCCCCTGGTTGTCGTCCCATTCGCCGTAGCGCGGGTCGATGGTGACGTTGCCCGAGACCCGAGCGGTGACATCGTTGATGATCTGCTGGATGGCGTTGCTCCGGGCGTTGTTTTGAGCCGAACCGTTGGCCTGCTGCATGGCGCTGTCGATCGCCGCCTGATCCATCTCGGGATGGTTCTCGGCGGTGAGCGGACCCATCGATCGAACCTTGATCACGTGGAAGCCGAACTGCGACTGGACCGGACCGGTGACCCCCGACGGAGCGACCGTGCGGGCCCCTTCGATGAACTCGGGCACGAATGTGCTGGTGTCGACGCATCCGAGATCGCCGCCATTGGGCCCACTCGGACCTGTCGAAACCTCGGCGGCGAGCGTCGCGAAATCCTCGCCACTGGCAAGCCTCTGGACGACGGCGTCGGCCTCCTCCCTGGTGTCCAACAAAATGTGGCTCGAGCACAGGTACTCGGGCACGATTGGCTCGACGGGAACCATTCGCGCGGCGATGTAGGGCTCGGCGGAGAGCTGTATGGCCCGCTGCTCGATCTGCGACTGCCCGTATGGAGTCGAAGGATCAATGTCGTTTCCGCCGGAGCCTGCACTCAAGTCGGCGGCGGCATTGTCGCGATCGGCTTGGGTGACCTCGTAACCCTGGGCCACGAGCTCCTGGCCCAGTGCGGTGATGAAAATCCAGTTGCTGAGGAAGTTGGCGGTGGTGGAGGCGTCGACGGTGCCGTCGGCGGCCGCCTCGGGCAGGTCGACCAGAATGCTCTCAAGCTCCGACCGCGAAATCGACACACCGTTCACGGTGGCGGCCGCCTCGGAGCCACCCGACACCGAACCACTGCCACAGGCGGTGGCCAACAAGGCGACGACCCCTGCAACAGAGGCCGACCTGACCGCCCTCGAAAACCCTGACTTGACCGAAATTGTGCTCACGAGTCTGGCATCGTATCGGCGCTGGGGCCGTCCGGGGACTCGGGCGGCGCGGCGTCGGGGATCACGTCGGCCATGATCCTGGTGAGCTGCTCGACCACCGAGCCACGCTTGCGCATGAGCGGAAGCTGGAGTTCGCAGGTGCCCTCCCTGTAGACGGCCGAGTTCCCCGATCCCTTCGACGAATGCAGCCGCTGCAACCTCACCTGCATGCTGTCGGGAAGAGTCACCGGCGAGAGCCGGGCCACGTGGTCGGGCCCACCGAATCCCGGCCCGTTCGACACGGTGATTTCCCTCACCCCGGTGCGCACGCATTCCACCCGGAGACGACCCACGGCCATCAGAGCTTCGGCCGGGGGCGGAATCGGCCCGAACCGGTCGACCCACTCCGACCTGACATCGTCGAGTTCCTGCTGGGTACGAATCGATGCCAACCTCCGGTAGGCCTCGAGGCGGTTGGTCTCCTTGATCATGTAGTCGTCGGGGATGTGGGCCGCAACGGGGAGCTCGATCGTGATCTCGTCGGGCTCCTCGACAATCTCGCCCTTCAATTCGGCGACCGCCTGGGTGACCATCTGGCAGTACAGGTCGTAGCCGACGGCCGCTATGTGGCCACTCTGCGACGAACCGAGCAGGTTGCCCGCCCCCCTGATCTCGAGATCGCGCATGGCGATACGAAACCCCGATCCGAGTTCGGTGGCCTCACCAATGGTCTTCAGACGCTCGTAGGCCTCCTCGCTCAACACGCGATCGACCGGATGGAACAGGTAGGCGTAGGCCCTCTGCCCGGATCGCCCGACCCGACCCCGGAGTTGATGGAGCTGACCAAGACCGAGCAGATCGGAACGATCGACCACCAGGGTGTTGACCGTGGGCATGTCGATACCGGACTCGATGATCGTGGTGCACACCAATACGTCGTATTCACCTTCCCAGAAGTCGACCACCACCCGCTCCAGCGTGCCTTCGTCCATCTGACCGTGGGCGATCGCCACCCGGGCCTCCGGCACGAGTTCGCGGAGACTGGCCGCCACGTGTTCGATGTCGCGAACCCGGTTGTGGACAAAGAAGACCTGCCCCTCGCGAAGCAGTTCTCTGCGGATGGCCTCGGCCACCGCCCGCTCCTCGTACTCACCGACGTAGGTGAGGATCGGCTGACGGTCGGCCGGTGGCGTGTTGAGAAGACTCAGATCACGGATGCCGGTGAGGCTCATTTCCATGGTTCGCGGAATCGGGGTGGCGGTGAGCGTGAGAACGTCGACGTCGTGGCGCAATTCCTTGATCTGCTCCTTGTGACGCACCCCGAAGCGCTGTTCCTCGTCGACCACCAGAAGCCCGAGATCCTTGAACCTCATGTCCTTGGACAACAAGCGGTGGGTGCCGATCACCAGATCCACCTCGCCATCAGCCAGTCCCTTCACGACCGCCTTGGCCTGGGCGGTGGTGAGGAAGCGGCTCAGTACCTCAACCCTGATCGGGTAGGGGGCGAAACGTTCGCGAAACGTGGCGTGGTGTTGCTGGGCCAGCAGAGTTGTCGGCACGAGAACCGCAACCTGCTTGCCTGATTGGATCGCCTTGAACGCGGCCCGCAATGCCACCTCGGTCTTGCCGAACCCGACATCGCCGACCACCAGCCGATCCATCGGAACCGGTTGCTCCATGTCGTCCTTGACGTCGGCGATCGCCGTGACCTGATCCCGGGTCTCGCGGTAGGGGAAGCTGTCCTCGAGCTCGCGCTGCCATGGCGTGTCCGGCTCGAAGGCGAATCCCGGCGTGGTCACCCGCCGCTGGTACAACACCACCAACTCCTGAGCCACCTCGCGAACCGCGGACCGGACCTTCGCCTTGGTCGTTTGCCAATCGGAACCGCCCATGCGGGACAGGGTCGGTGAATCGCCGCCGCTGTAGTGACGGATCGAATCGATTTGATCCGACGGAACGTAGAGCTTGTCGCCGCCGCGATAGGACAGCATCAGGTAGTCGCGGTCGTGGCCGCCCATGGCCTTCTTCACCATGCCGTCGAACCTGGCCACACCATGCTGCTGATGGACGACATATGAGCCTTCGCTCAGGTCCTCGAAGAACTTCACGTTGTCGCGGCGGCGGGCCTTCGATCGACGATGGGTGCGGCGCCGACCCGTGAGATCGGCTTCGGAGAACACTGCGAGCTTGATGCTGGGCATGATCGCGCCCCGCTCCAGTGCCGCCGACACGATGTGACCGCCCGGCGCCGACAGATCGGTGCCCGCGGAGGCCGGGGACAACACCGCCCCGGCGTCGGCCATCAGCCCAGCCAATCTCTCGGCGCTGGTGGGAGTATCGGCCGCGACCACCACGCGAAAACCGTCGGCGAGCATCTGGCGGATCTTGA
>CAZDYO010000115.1:0-7084 GCA_964509555.1 uncultured Acidimicrobiales bacterium | reverse complement strand
CCAGATGTTCAGAGAACTCGTGGACATGGCCCCAATCGGCATCTTCTTGGCGAATCGAGATTGCGAATGGACGTATGCGAACGCCGCGATTTACCAAGATTTCGACATTGCCGCCAGTTCGGTCAATGGTCTGGGGTTTGGCCGCCTATTCGGAGTTCAAGAGGCACGACAGCTCGCTGCAGATCTTGCGAACTGGACCGGTGAAGGCCGATTCGTCACGGAGCTTGTCAGGCACACGCCCGCTGGAGGAGTGACGCACCACCGAATCACGATGACCCGTCCACAGGAGAACGGTGTAGTTGGAACGATAGAGAACGTGACCTCGCGACGCGGGCTTGAGGAGCGGTTGATCGATGGGGCCGCGCTGGGATCACTGGCGGATGTGGTGGGGAGCGCGGCTCATGACATCCATAATCTCCTGTCGTCCATCGGGTTTCAGGTTGACATGGTTGCCGACAATCCAGACCAGGATCGAGTCACCGCCATAAACGATGCCATTGACCGGGCCTGTGACATCACGACGGATCTCATGTCGATGAGCCGACCGAGAACGGGATGCGAATCCAGACTGCGTGTGGAACCGGTGATAGCTGGCATCTCAACGATGCTGGCCACTCTCGCGGAGCCAAGAGCCCACTTCTCCGTTGAGGTCAAGACACCCGACTCAGTAGCGTGTTTCGATTCGGGAGGGTTGGAGCGGGTCCTTACGAATCTGGTCATCAACGCCATGGACGCGGTTGGACCGTCTGGACGTATCGAGGTCTCCGTATCCGAGGAGGAAGTCCAAGAATCGGATCGATTTGTGCTCTGCAATCCGGGAAGATATGTCACCATCTCGGTTCGCGACAACGGATGCGGAATACCAGCGGGGGTCATCGACCGCGTCTTCGAGCCGTACTTCACCACCAAGTCCGACGGCAACGGCATAGGCCTGGCGGCTTCTCGCCGCAACGTACGGACCTGGGGTGGAGACATCACCGTGGAATCCACCGAGCGCAAGGGCACCACGATGACCGTCTGGCTACGTTCGGGATCTAACCTCGGCTGATGGCCACAATCACTGCAGATCTCAAGTCAGGATTCGCTGTCGAGCTACGCGATGGCGACCACGTCTGGTACGCCGACGAGCCGTTGGAAGCCGGGGGAACCGACACTGGCCCAAACCCATACTCATTGTTGCTGTCGGCGGTGGCGGCCTGCACCTGCATCACCGTGTCGATGTATTGCCAGCGCAAGGGTTGGGCGCTCGACTCGATCTCGGCCAAGTACGAACACGACAAGGTCCA
Source organism: uncultured Acidimicrobiales bacterium (assembly GCA_964509555.1). Lineage (GTDB taxonomy): Bacteria > Actinomycetota > Acidimicrobiia > Acidimicrobiales > Aldehydirespiratoraceae > SZUA-87. The sequence continues at coordinate 5,798 of CAZDYO010000115.1, read as the reverse complement.
TGCCGACGATTGCGAGGACTGCGGAGACGACGCCTCGGGTCGGATCGACCGGATCCGCAGCGAGATCTTCATCGAGGGCGACTTCGACGACAAGCAGCGGGCCCGCCTCACCGACATCGTGCAGAAGTGCCCGGTCCACAAGACCATCGTCGCCGGCGCGAAGTTCACCACCGAGTGCATTTTCGTGGGCTGACCGCCGTTACCTAGGGTGGCGCCATGAGCGACATCAGCGCCGATGGTGCCAACAGCCGTATTCCGATGATCGTGAGTGTCGACGATCACGTGGTTGAGCCTCCCCACCTCTGGAAATCCTGGCTTCCGGAGAAGTACAAGGAACACGGCCCGCGGGTGGAGCGTCACCGACTCGGTGAGCTCAAGTATGTGGGCGGTACGCAGTACGAATACGACCTCGACCCGCTCGACGGCAGCGGCCACGACTGCGACATCTGGTTCTATGAAGACGGGATGTATCCCAACAAACGTCACGTGGCTGCGGCCGGATTCGACCGCGACGACATGACCCTCACGCCGATCACCTACGACGAGATGCGTGACGGGTGCTACGACCCGAAGGCCCGGGTGGTTGACATGCTCGCCAACCACGTGGATGTGTCCCTCAGCTTCCCGACCTTTCCTCGATTCTGTGGCCAGACCTTCATGGAGGCCAAGGACCACGATCTTGGCCTGGCCTGTGTGAAGGCCTACAACGACTGGATGGTGGAGGAGTGGTGCGGTGATTCCGGTGGGGTGCTGGTGCCGTTGATCATCATCCCGTTGTGGGACGCAGAACTGGCCGCGGTGGAGGTTCGGCGCAACGCGGAGCGCGGTGTCCACGCGGTCTGTTTCAGCGAGATCCCGCCGCATCTCGGTCTGCCCAGCATCCATTCGGGCCTGTGGGAACCGTTCATTCAGGCCTGCGAAGACACCGCCACCGTGATCTGCATGCACATTGGGTCATCGTCGAAGATGCCGGCCACCTCACCGGATGCCCCGACCGGGGTTCAGGCGACGCTCAGCTTCGGTAACGCGATGTCGTCGCTGTCGGACTGGCTCTTCTCCGGGATCCTGCCCCGACACCCCGACCTCAAACTGGCGTACAGCGAAGGCCAGATTGGTTGGCTGCCCTACATCCTCGAACGGGCCGACACCGTCTGGGAGGAGCACCGGGCATGGGCCCACACCAAGGATCTGGTGCCGGAGCCCCCGTCGACCTACTGGTACCGCCAGGGCTTCGGCTGCTTCTTCCGTGATCAGCATGGCCTCGACAGCCTCGACAAGGTGGGGGCCGACAACGTCACCTTCGAGACCGACTATCCCCACACCGATTCAACCTGGCCCAACACCTTGGCGGTGGCCGAGGAGATGTTCGCCGGCCTCTCCGACGATGTCGTCCACAAGATTGCCAGGGGCAACGCCCTGCGGATGCTGTCCCTCGACCGCCCCAACCCGGTTTTGTGAACGTTTGGAGTCCCAAATGGGACTCCAAACGTTCACAAAACCGGGGGAATGGGCTCCGGCTCTGACGAGGATGACCGTTGTGGCTAATGTCTGGCGGCAAGTCGAAATCGGGAGGACGTCAGATGGCCGAGGGATCGATCGAGATTTACGAGAGCGAGAACCGCGTGTTCCCGCCTCCAGCAGACTTCGCTGCCTCTGCGCTCGCCAACGACCGCTCCATGTACGACGAAGCCGAAGCCGACTACGAGGCATTCTGGGCACGCCAAGCGCGCGAGCTACTCACCTGGGATCAGGACTTCCACACCACTCTCGAGTGGAATCTCCCCTACGCCAAATGGTTCCTGGGCGGCAAGCTCAACATGACCGTCAACTGTCTCGACCGCCATGTCGAAGCCGGTCGGGGCGACAAGGTCGCATACCACTGGGAAGGCGAACCCGGCGACCAGCACACCATCACCTACTCCGATCTTCTGTCCGATGTCGAGAAGTTCGCCAACGTGCTCCTCGGCTTGGGGCTCACCAAGGGTGACCGCGTCGCCATCTACATGCCGATGATCCCCGAACTTCCGATCGCCATGCTGGCCTGCACCCGTATCGGAGTGGTCCATTCGGTGATATTCGGTGGTTTCTCTCCCGACGCCATCACCGATCGCTGCGAGGACGCCGACGCCAAGCTCGTGATCACCGCCGACGCCGGATATCGCCGCGGCGCGCCGTCGGCACTGAAGCCGAATGTAGATGCGGCCCTCGATGCCGGAGCCCCCAGCGTGGAACATGTGGTGGTTGTCGACCGCTGCGGAACCGACCCCGAAATGGTCGAGGGACGCGATCTCTGGTGGCACGACGTGATGGCCGATGCCGCACCGAACTGCCCGCCGGTATCGATGGACGCCGAGGATCTTCTCTACATCCTCTACACCTCCGGCACCACCGCCAAGCCCAAGGGCATCATGCACACCACCGGCGGTTATCTCACCCAGGTGGCGTTCACCCAGAAGTACGTGTTCGACCTCAAGGCTGAAACCGACGTGTGGTGGTGCGGGGCCGACATCGGATGGGTCACCGGACACAGCTACATCGTCTACGGTCCGCTCACCCTGGGAGCGACCCAGGTCATGTACGAAGGCACCCCCGACACCCCCCGCGAGCAGGACCGCGTCGGCGACCGCTCGGAGTGGGGCAAGGACCGCCTCTGGGACATCATCGAGCGCTACGGCGTCACTCAGCTCTACACGGCCCCCACCGCCATCCGTACCTTCATGCGCTGGGGCGCTGAGTGGCCCGCCAAACACGACCTCAGCTCGCTGCGGTTGCTGGGCACGGTCGGCGAGCCGATCAACCCCGAAGCGTGGATGTGGTACCACGAACACATCGGCGGGGGTTCCCGTCCGATCGTCGACACCTGGTGGCAGACCGAAACCGGGGGCAACATGATCACCCCATTGCCGGGGGTCGTGCCCACCAAGCCCGGCTCGGCGACCTTCCCGATCCCGGGAGTGTTCGCCGAGGTTGTCGACGACGGCGGCAACGTGGTCAAGGAGGGGGGCGGCTACCTCACCCTCACGCGCCCATGGCCCTCGATGCTGCGCGGCATCTGGGGCGACCCGGAGCGCTACATGCAGACCTACTGGTCGACCTACGAGGGTCGCTATTTCGCAGGCGACGGTGCCCGGATCGATGCCGACGGCTACCTCTGGTTGCTCGGCCGGGTCGACGACGTCATGAATGTGTCTGGTCACCGCATCTCGACCGCCGAGATCGAGTCGGCTCTGGTCGATCACCCGGCGGTGGCCGAAGCGGCCGTTGTCGGCGCCAAGGATGAGATCACCGGTCAGGCGATTGTCGGTTACGTGATCCTTGTCGGCTCTGCCGAGGTCACCGACTCGCTGCGCGAAGACATTCGCCAACATGTTGCCAAGAAGCTCGGACCCACCGCCCGCCCGAAGGCAGTATTCCTGGTGCCTGATCTGCCCAAGACACGGTCCGGCAAGATCATGCGGCGTCTGCTGCGCGATGTCGCCGATGGCCACGATCTCGGCGACACGACCACACTCGCCGACCCGGACGTGGTCGCGGAAATCCGTGACCGCGCTGCCGAATCCGACGAGGAGTGATCGACCCTCCCCACTGGCATCGCCGACCCGGAGCCGCTACCAGCGGTCCGATGGTCATATTCGACATTGATGGGGTGCTCAGTGACGCCCGACCCAGGCAGCATCATCTCCGCGGAGGCTCGCCCGATTGGCGCAGCTTCTTCTCGAACGGAATTCACGACAAACCACTCACCGCCGGAGTGGCACTGGCCAAAGTGATTGCCGTGCCGATAGTTGCGGTCAGTGCCCGGCCGAATCATGTCCATGCCGACACGGTGGAGTGGCTCGAGCGAGAGGGCGTGCCCTTCGACCTGGTGATAACCCGTCCCGAGGGTGACCAGCGTTCGTCGTCGGAGTTCAAGGCCGCAGAACTATCCGCTCTGCAGCAGGCCGGATACGAGGTGGTCCTTGCCATCGATGACGACCCGGCCAACGTGTCCATGTACCGCGACCATGGTGTCGAGGCGCTCTACATACATTCCGGTTACTACGACATCGATCTCGGCTGGGACTCCGAAAGCGGGTGCTGACAGCCGCTTGAACCCGGCTTTCGCCGCCGACACGTATCATTCCGGCATGGTCAACACAGCCAAGACATTCACTCTTCTCGCTGCCCTCGGCGGGCTCATGGTGGTTGCCGGCGGTGCACTGGGCGGTTCCGGCGGCTTGGTGATCGGCCTCGTGCTTGGTCTGGTGATGGTCGGTGGCTCCTACTGGTTCAGCGACAAGCTGGCCATCAAGTCGGCCCGGGCCGTGCCTGCCGACCCCCGGCAGATGCCGCAGTATTTCCGGATCATGGAGGAACTCACTGCCAAGGCCGGCATGCCGATGCCCAAGCTCTACGTGTCACCCAATCCGCAGCCGAACGCCTTCGCCACCGGCCGCAGCCCCAGCCACGCGGCTGTCGCGGTCACCGCCGGGTTGTTGGAGGCCATGCAATGGGACGAGATCAGGGGTGTGCTCGCCCACGAGCTGTCCCACGTGCGCAACCGCGACATTCTCATCGGATCAGTGGCCGCCTCGATCGGCATGGCCATCACTTTCGCGGCTCGCATGGCCATGTGGGGCGCAATCTTCACGGGCGGCAACAACCGCGACCGAAACCCGATCGGCGAGATCGCCTTCGCCATTCTCGCCCCGATCTCGGCGATGCTCATACAGGCCTCGATCTCGCGAAGCCGCGAGTTCCAAGCCGACGCGTCGGCCGCGAAACTCATCGGCACCGGCGAACCGCTGGCCCGGGCCCTCGAACGTCTTGATGCCTACGCGAGTCGCATCCCGGGCAACGTCGACCCCAACCAGGCATCGGCCTACATCATCAACCCGCTCAAGGCCCAGGCCCGTGGCAGCAGCCGCGGTGGCATGGGCAAGTTGTTCAGCACCCACCCGCCGACCGAGGAGCGCATTGCCCGGCTCCGTGGGCGCAACTGGGCCTGAGCGGGATCAGTCCCTGAAGTTGGTGAACTGGAGAGGCAGGCCGAAATCGCCTTCCTTCAGTTTGGCGATCACTTCCTGGAGTGCGTCTCGCTTCTTGCCCTGCACCCGAAGCTGATCGCCCTGGGTTGAAGACTGCACGCCCTTGAGCCCGAGCCCCTTGATGAACTTGTTGAGTTCCTTGGCCTTCTCGGAGCTGATCCCCGACTGAAGAGTGGCGGACTGCCTGACCGACCCACCGGAGGCCGGTTCGATGCCGCCATAGTCGAGGACCTTCAGCGAGACCTTGCGTCGAACCAGTTTCTCCTCGAGTACCCGCCTCAGGGCGGCCAAACGGTCTTCGGACGCCGAAGCGAGGTTGATGGCCCCGTCGACCAGCTCGATGGACGAATCGGTGCCCTTGAAGTCGTAACGCTGAGCGATCTCCCGGGCTGCCTGGTCGACCGCGTTGCGGACTTCCTGACCATCAACTTCTGAAACCACGTCAAATGTCGGCATGGTCGCGAAAACTACTACGACCGTGGCTCAGATCGCGCCGTCTCCGAGCAACTCTCGGACCCTACGGTCGGATTCCCGGAGCCGGGCGGCGCATCTTCGATCGAGATCGACGACCGATTGGAGCATTCCACGACCAAGGGTGAGCATCTGCCGGGAATCGGACACGGCGTGTGCTCGAGCCTTGTCGATCTCGGCCATGTTGTGCCGTGCAAGCGACTTCACCGCTTCGATTTCGGCTGTGGCCTGGTTGAGCAAAGCGCGGGCCGTGGCCATCATCGCGTCAGCCTCCATTTTGGCGGCGGCCACCCGTCTTTG
>CAZDYO010000114.1:0-7086 GCA_964509555.1 uncultured Acidimicrobiales bacterium | reverse complement strand
AGGCCTTGCCGTCGATGTCGACGGTCCATTTGGTGCCCATGTGGCGCTTGACCGAACGAATGGTGCGGTCGGGGTTGGTGATCGCCTGTCGTTTGGCGACCTCGCCGACGAGGACTTCGCCGTCCTTGGCGAAGGCGACCACCGACGGGGTGGTGCGTGAGCCCTCGGAATTGGCGATCACAACGGGATCGCCGCCCTCGAGAACACTTACGACGGAGTTGGTGGTGCCGAGATCGATACCGACTGCTTTGGCCATGGAGACGCCTCTTCTTCTTTGGTTCTACGGGATGAATGCTTGGGGGGAGCGGGGAGCACGAGGCTCACGTTCGCAGTTGCCAACCGGACTGTAGCGGGTGATATTCCCATTCACTCCGAAAAGTTGAGTGTTGTATTATCAACTTTGCCGCGCGCTGGTCCGCAAGGGTCGTACTCGACCCACCCGGGTGGTCCCTCGTCAGCCGGCCGCCGGATCCCGCAGCACGTCGGCGACCATCTGCACCCGGCCCATGGAGGTCGCGGTGGACTTTCCGAACACCTCTTGGATCCTCACAACAAGGTCCTTGGAGTCGCGGCCAGCCGCCCTGGCCTCCGCGATATCCGTCATCAGCGCCCCCAGGGAACCAAAGAACTCAACTTGGCGACGATGACCCTGACGAAGTCTCGCCGGCGGGTCGAGTTGTGACATGGCCTCGGATCGCGAAACAAGGCCATCGGCGGCCGCTTGGAGCCTGCTCGCGGTCCAGGCCAGATCGGAGGACATGAGCTGAATGCCGACGATCGCCTGATTCAGATAGGGGGTGAGGCCATCAATGGCGTCCAACAACTCCACCACATAGATCGCCGAATCGTCGGTCCGCAGCTCGAGTTCGTCGCGGATCAGCGCCGTCATCGACTCATCAAGGTCCAATGACCTCGCCTGTAGACGTGCAAACCGCACCCGGAGACGTTCGCCGGCCGACTGGGAGATTTCGGGGTTCGGATCTCCGATCGAAGGGCCGTAGGCGTTGAGCACATCCTCGAAATCGGACGCGATCAGCAACCAGTCGTGTCGCAGGTCGGCCACCGCCGGTGTCGGCTCCAACGATGAAACGACCGCCGCGGCATCACCCCAGACATCGGCGAGAGAAGCCAGCGGGTCGGGATCGTCGCTCAGCTCCTCCGCCGTCTTCATGATCATCACCTGCGAATCGCTGAAATCAGCCAGGAACAGGGCCGTGTCGGAGGCGACCGCAACAGTGGTCGTCGGAGGGACGGTTGTGGCTGGCGGCGCCACGGTGGTCGTGGTGCTGGTGGCCAGCACCTGGTCGATCACACCCTGGCCACCACACGCCGTCGCCAGCAACGACACCGTGACCATCATCGTTGAGACCGTTACCGCCCTTGATCGCATCCGAACTTTCTACCTGCTGCAGGGATCATCCGCCACCGCCACCGGGCAGACCGCACCGCGACCGTGATCCGCTACCGTCTCGAGCATGAGCAGATTGATCCTCGTTAGACACGGACGCAGCGAATGGAACGAGAAGAATCTCTTCACCGGATGGTACGACTGCCCGCTCATCGACAAGGGCCGCGATGAGGCCCGTGCGGCCGCGCCGCTGATGATAAGCGCCGGGCTCCTCCCTGATGTGGTCCACACCTCATTGCAGCAACGAGCCATCGAAACCGCCGAGATCGTTCTCGCCGGCGTCGACCGGCGTTGGATACCCGTAAGGCGCAGTTGGCGGCTCAACGAACGCCACTACGGCGACCTCACCGGTCTCGACAAGGCCGAGACTCTCGCCAAGCACGGGGCCGAGCAGTTGCAGGTCTGGCGCCGCAGCTACGACTCTCCCCCGCCGCCGATCCGGGACGACAACCCCTTCAACCCCAACACATCAGCGGCCTACTCCTCGCTCCCACCCGAGCTGCTCCCGCGCACCGAGTGCCTGGCCGACGTGGTCGACCGGCTCCTGCCCTACTGGTACGACTCGCTCGTACCCGATCTTCGCTTGGGCCGCACCGTGCTGGTGGTGGCCCACGGCAACAGCCTGCGGGCTCTCGTCAAGCACCTCGACTCGATCCCCGACGACGAAATCCCGTCGCTCAACATCCCCACCGGCATGCCGCTGCTCTACGAGCTCGGCCCCGACATGGCTCCCTCCGAGTCGAAGCACCCCCTCGAAAGGGCACTCGACCCTGAAGCCGCGGCGGCCGGAGCCGCCGAAGTGGCGGCCCAGGCCCACAGGGGCTGAAGACCCCACCGGGGTCACTTACCACTGGGCCCGCCGAACCAACGATCTCACGACACGGCTCAGCCATGCCGAAGATTCAACGATGGAAGCGGCACGCTCTGGCCGAATCGGGGTCGTTCTCGCGGCGTTGCTGCTCGTGGCAGTCGTCGCCGGCGGCTGGACGGTGATAACAGTCGATCTACGGGCGCGGTCCGATACCAGCACCTTGGCTCGGGGAGCGGCCCCGGCATCGGTCCTGCTGCTCAACCTCGATCGCGACGCCTACCAGGCGCAACTGTTCCTCGAACGGGTCGTGCAGCTCGAAGAGGCCGGGATTGATGCCGGGCCCGAGCGCGACTTCCACACCCAGAACGTGGCCCAACTGATAGGCGACCGGTGGACCGATTTCCGAGCCATCGGATCGGACATCGCCCCGATGCTTCCCGGCGAGGCCCAGCACGTGGCCAGATTCCAAGCCGACCGCGATCAGTGGCTCACAACGGCCGCCGCCGTGATGGCGGCCGCTCCCGGACCCAACCGCGACATGGACCTCGAGAGGTCGAAGGCCGAATTCGAGAGGATGCGCCATCACTTGGACATCCTGGAGGAGGACTTCTATCAGCCGCTCACCGACTCGCTCGGAGCCTCGGCGGTACGCGGCATCAACCTGGCGACGATCGTCGTCAGCATCGTCTTGTCGATAGCCGCCGCCATGACCATCGTGCTCACGGGCCTGAGCATTTCCACGCTCCGCAGGCAGGATCGCAATCACCGGGCGCGCGAAGCCGAACTCCTCGAGACGTCGCGACGACAGCGATTCGAGACTCAGCTCCGACGGGCCCTGGAGATGGCTTCAGACGAGGACGCCGCGGTACAGGTCGTTTCCAGGGCGGTGGCGCAGCAGGTGCACCCGTTCGATCATGCCGGGATGGTCGTGTCCGACTCAAGCAGGTCACATCTGCGGGCCACCTATCAGTCGGGCTCCGCGCCGGGATGCACGGTCTCATCACCCGATGACTGCCGGGCTCTCAGAACCGGCGGGATGCAGGTGTTCGACGACAACAGAAAGCTGGACTCCTGCCCGTACCTGACCGGCGACGACAACGACTGTCGGACGGCCATGTGCGCCCCGCTCAACATCGGGGGACGTTCCACCGCCGTGATCCACATAACCAGATCATGCGCTGAGCCGTTCAGCGAGAGCGAGCTGGCCGCGGTGTCCACCATCGCCGACCACGGCGGAATCCGACTCAGCGTCATCCGCAACAACGCCGTCGTCTCCAAACAAGCCAGAACCGACCCTCTCACCGGTCTCGACAACCGAAGGTTCTTCGAGAATGCGATACGAAACATGGCCGACGAAGGAGCGACCAGCATGGCTCTGCTGATGATCGACCTCGACGAATTCAAGAACCTCAACGACAGCCACGGCCACGACACCGGCGACCGCGCCCTACGGTTGTTCGCCGACGCCCTCCGGGATGTCACCAGGGACACCCGATCGAGCGTGGCCCGATGGGGTGGAGAAGAGTTCGTGGTGGCGTTGCCCGACGCCGGGATCAAGGAGGGCGCTGCCCTCGCCGAGAAGCTCCGCAATGCTCTGGCCGTCAGACTCATCGAAGGCACCGTGCCCAGCTTCACGATCAGCGTCGGAGTGGCCGCGGCATCATCGGATGTGCCGTTCACCGACCTGATAGTCAGCGCAGACCGGGCTCTCTACGAGGCCAAGAGATCCGGCCGGGACTGCGTGTCCCTCGCCCACGACCAGCTACTCCCGGGACTCAACTCGCCGGCAGCGGATCCACGCCGTACCCATGACCGCCGTGCTCCATGATGTCGAGTCCTTCGATCTCCTCCTCGGCGGTCACCCTCAGCCCGACCGTCCTGCTCAACACGAAAAACAGCAAACCAGCCGCGGCTGCCACCCAAATCGCGATCACCACCACGAACAGCGCCTGCACCGCCAGTTGATCAAGACCCCCGCCGTAGAGGAGGCCGGCGTTCTCCCTCCCAAGGAAGGCGTCGTCGTAGCGGGCGAACAGGCCCACCGACAGCGTGCCCCACGCTCCACAGAGTCCGTGGACCGACACTGCGCCCACCGGATCGTCAATCTTGATCCGATCGAAGAACAGGACCGCGAACACCACGATCACGCCGGCGATCGCCCCGATCACCAGTGCCGCCCACGGTTCGACGGCCCCCACCGGAGCGGTGACCGCGACCAGCCCGGCCAGCACCCCGTTGCCCGCCATGGCCACGTCGGGCACGCCCGCCTTCCACCAGATGATCACCACGGATGCAATGCCACCGGCTGCTCCGGCCAGGAATGTGTTCATGGCCAACATCGGGACGAGCGTGTCGGCAGCGAGCTCCGAACCCGGGTTGAATCCGAACCAGCCGAACCAGAGAATGAACACGCCCGTGATCGCCAGCGGAATGCTGTGGGCCGGGAATGGGTGACCGTGCCCGTCCTTGCCGAATCGCCCAAGTCGGGGGCCGAGGAACGCCGCTCCCATCAACGCGGCGATACCACCGGTCATATGAACGACCGTGGAGCCGGCAAAGTCGGAGTACACCGCGTCGCCGATCCGCATCTTGGCCACCAACCCACCGCCCCAGGTCCAGTGAACGACCACCGGGTAGATGACCGCCGTCATCACCGCCGAGAAGATCAGATACGACTTGAACTTGGTGCGTTCGGCCATCGCTCCCGAAGCGATGGTCACCGCCGTTGCCGCGAACACCACCTGGAAGAAGAAGAACGTCGCTGGGGTCAGGTTGCCGACACCGGATGCGCCGGGACTGTTCAGCGACGCCGGATCGGCGCTGCGGCGCATGAAAATATCGCCCAGGCCACCCCACCAGGTTCCATGCGACGCGAAGGCGATGCTGTAGCCAACCACGAAGAAGCAGACGCCTCCTATCAGGGCGTCGGCGAGGTTCTTGGCCATGATGTTGCTTACGTTCTTGGCTCTGGTGAGCCCCGCTTCGACCAGAGCGAACCCGGCCTGCATGAAGAACACCATCGCCCCCGCGATGAACACCCAGATGTTGTCGAGCACGATCTGGGTCGGGTCGGTGTCCTGTGCGCCCGCCGGTGAGGCCAGGAGCATCGCCATCATCGCCGCCAGCGGCAGTCCCAGGAGGAGCTTCTTCTTCATTGTTCCCTTCCTCGCGACCGGGGTGTCGATCGGCCGTCGTGCGTGGGAGTGAAGATACGAATGGAGAATGTCGGGACTGTGTTGCCTCTGTTACCGGTGTGACACGGCTTGCTGACGCGAACCTGTCAACGGATCAGACAGCTCTCTCGAGGAGATATCCCCGGCCGCGCACGGTCCGGATCGACAGGCCAATCTCGCTCATTCGTCGCCGCAGTCTCATCATGTGCACGTCGAGTGCGTTGCGGTCGGCGTAGCCGCCAGGCCACCCGGCATCGCTCAACTTCTCGCGACTGACAACAGTGCCCACCCTTTCGATCAGCAGCGTCACGATCCGCATCTCCACGGGCGGAACAGGAACAAGACATCCTCGGAACCGCACCACACAATCGTCAGCGATCGGCAGATCCGACGATGACATTTCCATGCGTCGCTCGAGGCCGGCGATGCGAGCCCGCAGGTCGTGGATGGAGGCAGGGCGGCGGATCCAGTCCTCGAGCAGGTCCCCGCTCACCGGGGCCTCCGTGTCGGGATCTATCACGAGCAGTCTGGCGCGACCCGCCGAACGAAGCTCGACGAGTCGATCCTCGTCGACGGGCCAATGCAAGAGTTCGACTTCCATGCCATCGGAAACTACGTGACCCACGTTTCGTGACTGTTTCCCCAGTGTGAACCGCTCAGCTGGGCGACCGCGGTCACCTGCCCACGAACCGGCCCGTATCGACCGTAGGCTCACCCAGCGAAAGTCCCACGATGTCGGCCGCGCTCGAAATCACGGCTGGGTCCAGACAAGGAGCGACAAGATGGCGTTCTTCTCCAAGAGGTCAAAGCAACGAGCAGCCGAACTCGAGGAGTTCCTCGAATACCTTCGATCCCCACAGGCTGTCGACTCCAATGGCTATCTCGAGGAGCCGAAGGACATCGAACACGAGTCCCTCAAGTCGGTCGATCTCTCGGGTGCCGATCTCCGCCACGCCAATCTCCGCTACGCCGACCTGACCGACGCCGACCTCTCCGGGGCCGATCTCAGCAACGCCGACCTGTCATGGGCCACCCTCAACCGGGCCAACCTTTCGGGAGCCAACCTCAAGCGGGCTCGCATGATCGACGCCATGCTGCAGGGGGCCGATCTCACCGGAGCCGATCTCACCGCCGCCACCGGATTGCTCGCCGAATGCCTCAAGGGCGTGATCGCATCCGACACCACCAAATGGCCGGATGGTTTCTCCCCTGAAATCCCCCGTCAGAGCCCACTTCTCCACGATCATGGCCAGGGTCGGATCCAGAATCTCGACTGAGCCACCAGATCTCCACCCAGCCACCAATCCGGATTTCACAAATTGAGTACTGAACAGACCGGCCACAACGGTTCTGCAAAGGCCACGCGTGCCCTCACCATCGCCGCACTCGGAATCGTCTTCGGCGACATCGGCACCAGCCCGCTCTACGCGATGCGAGAGACCTTCGAGAGTTCGACCCACCACATCGATCTCACGAAATCCAACATCCTCGGGGTGTTGTCACTGATCCTGTGGTCGCTGATCATCGTGATCGTCGTCAAGTACCTGCTGTTCGTCCTGCGGGCCGACCGCGACGGAGAAGGCGGGATTCTCGCGCTCACCGCGCTCCTGGGCGAGCGCGGAGAACGCGGCCGACTGGGCGCCGGTCTCGTCGGTTTCGGCATCATCGGCACGGCCCTCCTCTACGGCGACGGC
>CAZDYO010000113.1:0-7114 GCA_964509555.1 uncultured Acidimicrobiales bacterium | reverse complement strand
GTGAAAGGCCTCGCCACCGCGACGGCGGTTGTCACCGCCGATGTGAGCGAGAAACTGGGGAACATCGCCGATTCGATCACGGGTCTCCGACGCGACATCGAGGGGATCTCCCAGCGGATGGCCGACCTCAATTCCTACCAGGCGGCGATCGCGGGTGCGGTGGAGGAGCAGGGTGTGGTTTCCGCGGAGCTGGCTCGCAACATCGCGGAAGCGGGTGCCAACACCAAGTGACGGGGCTCGTCCGACGACAGGCCGGGCATCTGACCAGCATGGGCGGAGAACAATGGCCTTCGGTGGCAGAATTGGGTCGTGTGGCCCTGTTCCCCGGGGGGAAACGGCCCGATATCAATAGGGCTGGTTACGCGGCGGCGCAACCACTTCCGAAGCCGTCCGTCAGCAAGCAGTCCAAAACCGGGTGATAGCAGTGAAACCTCACAGAAGTGTCCTCGTCCTGGCGATTGTGTTGGTGGGCTTGCTAATGCTCAGCATTTCTCTTGGGGCGTTGGGCACGATCACCCTGCGGAATCGATTCGATACGTTTGCCGACGCCGATGTACCCCGTCTTACCGACCTGTTGCACCTTGACCGTGACCTGTTCCGAGCACAGCGGGGGCTCGAGATGGCGATGCTGGAGGCGGATCAGATTGCCCGTCTCGACTCCGTTGCCCAGTACCAGCACCAAGTTGATCGTTCCAACATGTGGTGGTCGGAGTACTCGGCCGCTCCCGCGACCACGGATACGGAACGCACGCTTCGTGGGAACTACAAGGCTCAACACAATGCTTGGAATCGACGGGCGGATGCCCTCAGCGTGGTGCTGTCCGGTGAAGTGGTAGACAGCGCCTCCGCAGCCGAAATGTTGAGTGACACGCAGGGGCGGTTCGGGTCCATGAGATCCACCGTCGATCAACTGGAGGAGAGCATCGCCGAACCAGAGCTTTCCAGTGGCGCCGGCGCGATTCGTTCCGAGACCAGGCTCTTGGTACTGGTCATGATGATGCTTCTTGTTCTGGGTACGATCGTCGGATCGATCGCGTCGTTGGCGACGTTTAGAAAGACGCGGGATCAGTACAACAAGGGCATCAGACGTGACGCCGAACGAGACAGGGAGACAGCCAGGACTGAGTTCGTGGCTGATCTCACCCAGGCCCTTGACATGGCCCAGACAGAGTCGGGGGCATTCAGATCGATGTCCTTGGTCTTGTCGGACTTGGCTTCCGACAAACCCCACGAACTCCTTCTTGCCGACTCAAGCCAAGCCCATCTGAAGGTGATGTTCACCCACGGGTTCAACGGCGATTGCCCAGGATGTCCGGTGACGAGTCCGGTCGACTGCCCGGCCATTCGACGCGGAACGGTCATGGAATTCGACGACGGCCAGGCCTTTTCCACCTGCCCGGGCCTGCGCGATCGTGAAGGGAAACCTCGAAGTGGCTTGTGTGTTCCGGTGAGCGTTGCCGGCCGTACCTCGGGTGTCCTACACCTCACCGACGAGGATGGACAGCATGCCGACCCGATTCTTGTGGAGCGATTGCGCGAGGTAGCGGATCGCTCCGGGGACAGGCTCGGAGTGCTCCGGGCATTCGCCCAATCACAGGCCCAGGCAGCCACAGACCCCCTGACCGGGTTGCTCAACCGCCGCAGCTTCGAGAATTCGGCCTCAGCAAGTCTGTCAGCGGGCCATGAGATAGCTCTGGCCTACTGCGATCTTGATCATTTCAAGGACCTCAACGACACTTACGGGCATGACGCTGGTGATCGGGCCTTGCGTGTTTTCTCGCGGGTCGTGACCGAGAGCCTGCGAGATGGTGACGTGGCCGGGAGATGGGGCGGAGAAGAGTTCGTGATCATGTTCGACTCTGCCGACGCCGCCACCGCGGCTGCGGCTCTGGATCGTCTCCGCCAGAACCTCTCGGTGGCCCTCGCTGTGGGAACCACCCCGACCTTCACAGCGAGCTTTGGAGTCGCGGACACCTCAATGACTACGGATCTTGAAGATCTCGTCGGCATGGCTGACGACGCATTGCTCCACGCCAAGAGGTCCGGGCGAAACAAGGTGGTGGTTGCGGGCCATCTCGACGAAGATGGACAGAGCGAGAGCGACGCATCGGACGCGGGCCACAGCCCTGATCCAAGCGTGCCCAAGGCGCGTGCTTCGCAGATGGGTTGAATTCCACGATGCAGTGGGCGTCGACTGTGCATCTGTCTCTCCTGGATCACCCTGCTTGAGAACCGGCCAATGAGGCCATCGGTCCATTCTTCTGGGCCCGCGTACCCACGAGAGCGACAATCCGATTGATTCGGTCGCGCTATTACCGCGGTGTGTTCTGATCCGCCCGGTGACAAAGCCGAAGCTGCGACATGACCAAGCTCCTCTACCGGTGGTTCTGGTGGCCCAGTCGTTCGACGCGATTCAGGCTTCCTGCGCAGACCACCGAGGAGACACGTGAGGCGGTCCGACCGTCGCATCAACGAACAGAGAGACAGAGATGACCAAGACAAGAAACCTGCCGCTTCTGGGAGGATCGATGGCGCTGGCCACAGTCGCCGCCGTAAGCATCTGGGTCGGTACTGGTGGGGCAACCCCATTTGGTGGAGTTTCCGCCTCGGGATCGGACACCGCGGCTGTCGGGGCCGGGTGCGAGCACGTCCTGTCGGACGGCAGCATTCTCAATGTGGGGCTGCCGGCGACCGCTGTGCTGCATGGCTCTGGCTCGGCCCCGCTGGCCGTGGATGACACGTTTACCCTCCCGGTCGGCAGTTCGCTGCGAGTTTCAGCCGATGGAGTGCTTCGGAATGACACCGATCCTGAGGGTGACAGAGTCGCCGCTGTCCTCGTGTCCACAACCTCATACGGAGCCTTGGCACTTGATGTCACCGGGGCGTTTGAGTACGTACCGAAGCTCGGCTTCAAGGGGATCGACAGCTTCCAGTACGTGGCTACTGACGGTGCCGGAATGTCGGCGGTGGCCAATGTGATCATTCTCGTCGGGGAGCAATCGGTGGCTGGCCCCACCGACTCCCTTCCCGGTGATGCCGGAACGGGGTCCGTCACGTCGGTGGCAGATTCCCATGGGAGCGGTAGCGGATCATCCCGGGGTTCCTCTTCAAGCAACGGAAGCGGAGATGGGACCGGTTCGGGCGCGGGAAGCGCCACGGCAGTGGCTGAGGCCCCCACAGGCACGGGAGCCGGCACCGGGACCACCACCGTCACCGTCACCATCGGCGACATATCCAACACGGTCACCACCAGCGGCGGAGGGTCGACCACCACGGTCAACTCGACCACCGGCGGCAATACCAGCACCGTCACCACCGTATCGCCGACCGGCGGAACACCAAGTGTGACGCTCCCGCCTGGAATCCCTGTTCCACCGGTCGTCTCGGTGCCTCCGGTGATCATCACCAACAGGCCGTTCCCGGACCCTTCGCCTGAAGTCGACGAACATGACGACGGCGATGGAGAACACGGCGAACGCGATGATCGTGACCACGGTGGGGACGGGGACCATTCAGATGGGCATCCGGAGCACGGATCGGATCACGGTTCATCCGACAGCGACAGCAACGGCGAACACAACTCGTAGGTCCCGGTTTTCTGATCGCTGGGGACGACTCAGCCTCTGGCTCCCCCAGCGATCAGAAAGCCAATGGCGTGGCACTGTAATTCGTCAACTGCGTCGGTCTCCACGAGACCGACGCAGTTGACGTGCCTGGAGCCACTCGGCGTGGTCTTCGTCAGGTCACCCGGGTCTGCCGCATGGCAGTGTCGCTCACGGGTATCGGCTACAGCTGACCTGACCTGGCTCAAGGGCAGATCCGGAAGGTTGCCGCCGTGCGAAAGGTCTGTCACAATCCACACCCGGGAGTCGACGACCACGCACCTTGTGTCCAGTGCGAGGGCTGAGCAGCCGATGTTCGGGGGAGGAGATCAACATCTTGCCCGCCGTCACCTCCGGTCGCGTGGCTGTTTGTGCCGAGGTGCCACACCAGCGCCACCAGTGACAGGATGAAACCAGTCCCGACTATGAGCCGTCGCGTGTCGGGGGATGGCAAATGACATTCCTCTGGCCGATTTCGATTCCGTTCACGATCTCGTCTCTGGGATGGCCGATTCCCGGCCCGGGCGCCACGAGCACGATTCCGGCAGCACCAAACCGGAAGCGTTGGTCACCCCGGTGGCGTGGCCATAGAAGGGGTTCCGTCTAGAGCGAGCAATGCGACCTTTGGGAACACCAGACCGATCTATCTGGGTGAGCGAGCCAACCGCGAGACACACCGCTTGCAAGCAATCGCGGTGCGGACCTCCATTGGGATACCTACGGGACGAGAGGACGATCGCAGTCGATACCGAACGTCGGAGGGGCCGACGCCGACCCTCGCCGCTACGTTCAACACGGGAGTCACGGTCGAGAAGCTGAGAGGCGCCCATCCACCGACGAACTGATCCAGCTGAATCATGTTTGCGCGGCCGGCTCCAATCCATGGGCCATCACCGGCGCCGAACTTTACCCGATCGTCGTTCTTGGTCAGCCAGCCCCACCCCTCAATCCGGGCTGTGCCGGAGCCAGGGGGTAACCCAGTCGCAGCCCAAAGTGTCCGGTCGGCCCGATGTGTCAAGATACGGTTTCCCAAGACGTTGTCGTTCGGTGAGTACGTTGTGAGAGGCGATGGTGAATGCTCGGATTCGCCGATCACGACAAACGCCGAGATTCGTGACGGGTAAGTCACCCGGCCCACGAGATCATCCGACGGGAAGATCTACTCGGCTCTGCCAATACTTTGCCACATGGTCGGGTCCCCCTCCAACCGCCCCTTCCCCGGGGCTTCTGTGACCCCGTGGTCGTCGCTGTCAGCCCCCCCTTGGTCAGAAAAGCGCCGGAGGGGGAGTGTTGACGGGTAGCACGCCCGCGTGGTGCCCCCGGGCAGAATCGAACTGCCGCTCACGGTTTAGGAATCGCCTGAGAACGGTGTCGGACAGCGTGCCTGCGTCCGTATGGGCTGGTCAGGGTGCCTTTGGTTGTGTGGTCGGGTCGTCTGATATCGGCTCGTGACGCGCAGTGGATGGGCAAATGGATGGGCAAGTCGTGTCAGTCGCCGGTCGGTCAGCCAATCGGGAGGTCACGCTCGCTCACGCGGGCCGCGGCGATGTCCTCGGGCTCAAGATAGGGAAAATCCGCAAGCACCGCTTCACGGGACTGCCCGGCTGCCAGTTGGCCGAGAACCGTGGAGACGGCGACTCGCAGATCTCTGATGCAGGGCATTCCGCCCATTCGATTCGGGTCAACCGTTATGCGATCGAGATGCATCGCCGCGATCGTACCTCCATGGTTCCACCGGCTTTGCCGCGCTGCAGTCGATGAAGGTTGTTGGCGGTGGCTCAAGGAGCGGTTCGGTAGGCGAACGCTGACATTTCGAGCGTTTCCTCTGTCCACCGGCCGATGGTCAGTACGGCGGTGTCCTGGTCGGGACCGGGCTGCCATCGGGAAAGGTAGATCCGGTTGATCCCGGCGATCCGATCATTCGCCGTCTCCAGTTCAACGCCATCCATCCGGGCCCCGACCCCCGCGTCAGCGGGAAATGCTTCTATCTGAATGACACTGTTGGGATCGATCTGGGAGCCCGGAGGCGGATCGGGCACGAGTCCGTCGCCTTGGAGTCCGATGATCCGGGGATCCTCGGACTGGTCATCTCGTACGGAGACGACAATTGCCGAGGCTTGTGGCTTCGGTCCGGACCAAACCACGATCACCGGAACTTCCCACAGGCCCGATTCGGATCTGGGCACCTCGGTGCTGTAGCCGAGGCTGGCCCCGTCGAGCAGCCACCGGTTGCCGACAACCCAGTGATCGAACTCGGAATCCGAAATGTGGGTATTCGACACGAACAATCCGGCTGCGGCACGATCCCCCAGACTCAATTCCTCGACGAACCGGCGCACGAGGTTCTCGGCCGCCGTCACCACCTCGGAGGTCTTGCCGATTCTGGAGTCGGCGGGCTCGGGCAACCAAGAGAACGTCTTCATGACCACATCCGCGTCGTCGTCGTCGACGACTATCTCCAAGAACCGGAAGCTGATCCACAGGGGCAGCTCGAACAGATAGGTCACCCCAGCCGGGGCGACAGCGTCGTCGGAGGGCCGGATGATTACGCCGATCGGCATCCCATCGGGGGTTGGCTCCAGTGTTGGTGAGGCACCGAACTCATCCGGGAAGTTGATCGCAAACTCCTTTGACACTTGATCGAAATCGGGAAGAAATCGTTCCACGAAATCAATGAACGAAGACCGGTTCGGGCGATCCCAAGCCACCGCTCGGAAGATTCCCCCTGCGGGGCCGACCATGGCATTCAGATATGTCTCCGATATCGGCGATGAGTCAGGGCCCCAATCGTCGGGAAGGTCCACGGTGAATCCCAAGGTGCTCTCGAACGGCTGGATGCCGGCAGGATCCGCAGGTGGTGTGTGTGGCGGCGGTCGGCTCCGGCGGCGTCGTCGTGGTGGACGCGGACGTTCCCGGCGCCGTTGCGAGCGTCTCGTTGGAGCCTCCGCGTGCAGCCAACCAGCCTCCGCCGACAGCGAAGAAGACCAGGACGGCAGCCACGAGCAGGAACCGTCGAGCCGAGTGGCGTCGAGACGCATCGGCGGTGGACGGACCGTCCACCGTCGCATCGGCGGTGATCTGTGCACCGCGGTGGTCGGCGAGTTTCCTCAGCTGCTGCTCGAGGTCACTCATCGATCTTCACCCCGAGGTGACCGCGTAGCGCAGAGAGACCGCGGCTTGCGTGGGTGGCGATGGTCGACGGGGTGACCTCAAGTGCGTCGGCCGCCTCAGCGTGGCTCCAGCCGCATGCGTGAACGAGCCACACCGATGACAACTGCATCCGGGGCAATCGTGACAGCGCCGGTGTGAGACCGGGCTCGGGATCAGGTACGTCATCGTCACCGCTCCAAGGGAGAAACCCTTGCATTCGTTGCCGGCTCTTCGACCGGCCGACATGAAAGAGATACGCGACCGGAAACTCCATGACAAGCACCCGCGCACGGTGTTCCCACGCGTGTGTGAGCGATCACCGGATTCCGTCATTGGCGATCATCGAAATCCGACATGGGTCG
>CAZDYO010000112.1:0-7117 GCA_964509555.1 uncultured Acidimicrobiales bacterium | reverse complement strand
GTCCACGTGGAGTTCCACGTGTCGTCGAGTTACCACATCATCGAGAGGAACGCGGATTGGGCTGAGATCCTCGATGGTGTTGTTGCAGGATGCGAACGGGCGGAAACGGATCTCGGGATCTCATCACTGCTCATCCCGGATCTATCACCGCATCTTGGGGCTGAGGCGGCTGAGCGGGCGCTCGATGTGGTGTTGCAGAATTCGCATCGAAGGGTCGTCGGGCTGGGCATGGGTGGACCATACGACAAGTGGCTCACTGACGACTTCGGATCGGTGTTCGACAGAGCACGCGAGGCCGGACTCCGCACCGTGAGTCATGCAGGTGAACACGGCGACGCTTGGGAGGTGCGCCACGCTCTGGAAGTGTTCGGGGCCGAGCGGATCCAACACGGGATCGGGGCCATGTCGGACCCCGATGTCGTGGCCCGACTGGTCGACTCGGGTATCGCCTGCGACGTGTGTCCCGGCAGCAATGTTGCCCTCGCAGCGGTGCCTGATCTGGCACATCATCCGCTTCCGCAGATGCTCGATGCCGGGATTGTGGTCACACTGGGTTCCGATGACCCGCCGCTGTTCGCCACTTCACTGCTCGACGAGTACGCGAACGCCTGGGAGATGTGCGGGTTGTCCGGGGATGACCTCGTGGCGCTGGCCGGCAACTCCCTCTCCAAGTCGTTCGCGGCTCCCAAGATGGTCGACCGGTGGCTGGCCAACCTGTCGGATGTGGACCCCTGAGTCAGTCAGGATCGGCTTCGGCGAGGGACTTGATGCCCTTGAGAGTGCGGGTCATGTTGCGACGATGCTGCTCTTGGCGGTTGGCGATGATCTCGGACTCCCGCTCCGGATTCTGATCTATGAAGAAGGTCAGGAACGAGATTCCGGGTCCCAGCGTGGTGGAGAATCGGAGTCGGATGGATCCGGCTTGGGGAAGTATCTCGAAACGCCATCGGGCCGCGGGGCTTTCGAGGTCGTTCACGGCCCACTCGAAGGTACGTTCGGGCTCCCAAACCGTGACGAACGAGGTGGTCGACCATTCGCCGATTCCCTTGCTGTGGTTGTGGCCCACGAATCTCGCCCCGGGTCCCGGCTCATCGAGCCACTCGGCACCATCGAACTCGCGGCTGAAACGGCCGGGAAGGTTGATGTCGGAGGCCAGTTTCCAGACGGCGTCGGCTCGTGCGGCGATCTCCATCTCGACGGTGGCTCCTGGTCCGTCGGCCATCGTGATCGATCGATCGGTGCTGCCTTGGCGTGTGTTGCCCCACTTGTCGATCCATGTGATCTGACGCGCCGGGGTTCGGTCGGCTTCACGAAATTCGGTGCCGATGGTGTATGCGACCGGGAGCAGCACGATCTGGGTGACACCATCGGGTATCCCCAGCAACTCGCTCACCTCGTCGGCTGCGTTGAGGTGCATGGTGGTCCAGGCGGTTCCGAGGCCGCGGGCGCGAAGCGCCAGACAGAAACTCCATGCTGATTGGATCACCGAGTCGAACAGGCCGGGCCTGCCGGTGCCATCGTGGGTTCCCCAGATTGTGACGATGACGATCGCCGGAACATCCTGGAGATGCGCGGCCAAGTGGGCGGCTGACGTCATGGACTTCTCGCTGCGATGGCCGGTGCCCTTCAGGGCCGTGGCCTGTTCGATCGCCCAGTCGCCGCCGGCCCGACGGTAGATGTCGGCCAGGGATGCCTTCACCTCGGGGTCACGGATCAGTAGCCACCGTCGGTTCGACTGGTTGCCTCCGGTCGGGGCCTGTTCGGCAATGTCGATGCAGTCGAATATCACCTGATCGGGAACGGGTCGGTCGAAGTCGAGTCGGCGACGGACCGATCTCGTGGTGCGAAGGATGAGATCGATCCGGTCGGGGGACGCTGAGCCGTTCATTCGACGACGAGTGTGGCACGTCACCGGATCTCCCACCAGCGGTCGAGCGATATTCCGGGAAGGGCTGCGGTCCGTCTGTCAAACTGCGGGCGTGATCCACCTGAACACCGACCAGCTACGGGCCGGTCTCGGTCATATCCGGGAGTCGCCCCCCGATTGCGGCCGCCTGGAGTTGATCGTGCGCCGTCCCCGCTCCGACGAGAGGAAGATTCTGACCAGCGGCGAGTTGTCGTGCAGCGAGGGCCTGGTCGGCGACGATTGGACTCGTCGGCCAAGTTCGCGCACCACCGACGGTTCACCGCATCCCGACATGCAGCTCACGATCATCAACTGGCGGCTTCTTGGTCTGATATCGGTTGATCCGGACCGGATGGCCCTTGCGGGTGACCAACTCGCCGCCGATATCGACTTGAGCGTCCACAACATGCCGCCCGGCTGTCGGTTGAGGATCGGTGATGCCGAGGTCATGGTCACCAGCGAGCCCCACACCGGGTGTACGAAGTTCAACGCCAGATACGGCGCGGATGCTCTGCGTTTCGTGAACTCGACGGAGGGGCGGGAGCTGCGATTGCGGGGGCTCAATGCGAAAGTTGTCGTTCCCGGGGTGATTGCAGTTGGTGATGTGCTGGCCAAGATCGACTCGCCGGATGGATGACAAGCGTGCTGAGAGCGTTTGATTCAGCACCACCGGCGGCCACCGATGTGAGGTATCCACAGGTTGTCCACAGGTAGATCCCCTTACCATCCACAGGTCGGATTTCGTATCATCCGGTCATGTGAGATCGGGATCGTGGAACCATGCGTGTGCTCGTGGAGGGTTGCATAAGAGGAGAACCGATTGAGGTGATCTGGGATGACGGTGTCATCTCGGGCGATCTGGAACTGGTGAGGCGAGCGCGGATGCTGGCGGCCAGCGAGCGCAGGCCGATCGACGAGAGCGATCCGGCGGCATTCATCTCGGCGCTCGAGCGGTCGGTCGCCCAGCGGTTGGACGTGACCATCCTTCCAAGCGGGGAGGCGCCAATCGAAGTAATAAGCAAATGAAAGACTTGACTAATATGTCATGATCGTGAAAGGGTCACGATCATGAGCATTGAAACCGCCCACAGCCGATCGACCACGCATTCGGTGGGCCGTGTCACCGATCTGGACCTTGGTGAAATGAAGATGGTCAGGGCCGGTGATCATCGCATCGTTCTGGCGAGAACCGCGAGCGGAATACACGCCCTGGACAATGCCTGCCCCCACCAGGGTTATGGTTTGGCGACCGGAGAACTCCAGGGCGAGCTCCTCACCTGCCAGTGGCACAACTGGAAGTTCTGTGTCGCCGACGGCACCGCGATCATCGGCGAGGAAGCCGTGACCTGCCACCCGGTGAATGTGGTGGACGACGAGATTCGCGTGGAGATCACCACTCCCAGCGTGTCCGAGCAGCAGTCGAAGCTCTGGCCGAGCCTCGAAGGCGCGATCGGAAACGACTATCGAGGCCAGATCGCCCGAGACACGGCGCGACTCCTCGCCACCGGAGCCGATCCGACCGACCTGGTATGGACCGGTATCAGAATCGGGGCAGCGAAAACCGAGTATGGGGTTGGCCACGAAATGGCGGCCGCGGCCGACTGCCTGTCTGCAGTCGACATGTTCGAGGGCCTCGATCGGACCCTCCCGGTTGTACAGGCCTTGGCCGGCATCAGCGAGACCACGAGGGGTCGGGTCTCGCAGGATCCGGCCGGAGCCGATCCGACGGGCGACTTTCTCGCCGCTCTCGAGGCCGAAGAAGTCGATGGTGCAGTGGCG
Organism: uncultured Acidimicrobiales bacterium; assembly: GCA_964509555.1. Classification (GTDB taxonomy): domain Bacteria; phylum Actinomycetota; class Acidimicrobiia; order Acidimicrobiales; family Aldehydirespiratoraceae; genus SZUA-87. The sequence continues at coordinate 3,432 of CAZDYO010000112.1, read as the reverse complement.
GCGCTGAGGGGCGCGCTCGCCGACGGGGCCGAGATGCCGACCGTGCGGCGCTGGTTCATCGGGGCGGTCGCAGCCCACCACCTCAGCTTCGGCCACGGCGCGATCTATGTGCAGAAGGCATTTGAACTCCTGGAACGCGGTGCATGGCGACGCGCCGACCAGCTGTTGCCTCACCTCGTCCGTAGCTTGGCCCACGGCACACGCGAAGACACCCTGCCCTACATGGTCAAGGCCATGAGGGAGATCAACGATGTCGATCTCAACGCTTTGGCGGCGGTCCCCGACGTACCCTCGGGCCCACGGTCGGCGGCAGGGCCGGAGTTGCAGGAGATCCTTCTCGACAGCACCGAAGCCCCGGTGGCGGACGCCGTGGCCCATGCTCCCGCGGTGGGAGGAGTCAGCGGAATTCTGGACGCCGTCTCGCGGGCCGTCAGCACCCGGCTGCTGCGATACGACCCGGTCAACGAATTCGACCCCCACTCCGATTTCGGATGGCTCGACATCAGCCACGGGCTCACCTACGCGCGGGCTGCCCGCTGGGCGTGGAACCACGATCCCTCGCCGGCGGCGGCCAGGCTGGCACTGCTCACCGTGTTCATGTGCCACGACACCGGGCGTCTCGAGCGTCGGGTCGGCGTGAGCCCCGAACCGGCGCCGGGTTCGGCTGACGGCGATCTCGTAACGGCAATCCGCGAGCGACGGGCAGCTGATGCGGTGGCGATCGCCGAGAGGGGCGAGATCGACCAGATTGGCCGCACCCTGCGGATGGTTTCTCTCACCGACGCGGCCGGATCGTTCATAGTGTCGGCTCATCTGGTGAAGATGGCAGCGGCGTCCCTGGACGAGGCCGTTGCCACCGGATCCAAGCTGCCGCTGATGGCCACGGCACGGTTGGCGGCGTCTCCCCGTCGGGAGCGGTTCGTGGAACGGGCTGCCGTGGAGGCGGCGCGATTCGTGCGGGATGGAACACCGCCGACGCGCTGAGGCGGCGTCCCGTATGGTCGGCTTATGATCGCCGACATGACAGAGACACTTCCCCTCGCGCTCGTAACCGGGGCGGCCGGCGACATAGGCAAGGCCCTTTGCGAACGGCTGTCCCACCGCGGATACCAGCTCATACTGGCGGCTCATACTGACGAGTCTGCTGCCGCGACCGCTGAGCTGTTCCCGGGGTCGATTCCGGTTGCCTGCGATCACACCAACGCGGACGAGGTGCGGCTCCTTTGCGAGAGAATCGAGGGGGAGTGGAGCGACCGGCTGCAGGTTCTTGTTTGCAACGCGGGGGTGATCATCCCCGGCGACCTCGCCGAGGTGACGTCAGAGTCGATCGACACTCATATCGACATCAACCTGCGGGCCCCGGCGCAGCTCCTCAGGTCGGCCGCGATTGTCTGCCGGGCGAGGGGAGACGGTCATCTGGTGGCGATTGCGTCACTGGGCGGAGTGATGCCGATGCCCGGCAGTGCCATGTATTCCGCATCGAAGTTCGGTCTGCGGGGGCTGTTGAGTGCCCTCAACGCCGAGGTCCACTCGGACGGTGTGAAGGTGAGCGGTATCTACCCGGGCGCGATCGACACCAAGATGCTCAGATTCGAAGCCCGAGGCGGTGGAAGCGCACTCAACTTCCTGAGCAAGATCCACGAGGTCGATGAGGTCGCCGATGCGTTGGAAAAGGCGCTCGACAAAGGGCGCCTGGAGGTTTATGTGCCCTACAGCGAGAGCCTTTCGGCCAGGTTCGCTGCAGGGCTGCCGTGGACCATCCGGCCCCTCATGCCGATGCTGAATCGGGTTGGGGAGAGGGGGCGCCGGAAATTCCTCAAGCGAATCGACTAGGCGCTTCGGCGCTCCCCGGCCTTGGCCTGGAGGTGGGCCCGACGCGCTTTGCGGTTCGGGCCGCCATTGTTGCCCTTTGTGGTCTGCTGGGCCGAGTGACGGGCCTTCGGACCCGAACGGGCCTTGCCGGCTGCGGCCTTGGCGGAGTTGCCGGTCGACGACCTGCTGCCTGGTTTGCGGCCCTTCGGGGCACCATCGCGCGACTTCGATGAAGGCTTGCGGCGGTCGTCTCGGGAGCGGCCCTTGCCGCCAGTGGCGCGGGTGCGGGGACGGCTGCTCGACCGCGACTGGTTCGCGCGCTGGCCCCGCGGCCGCTCGGGTCGATCGGTTGTCGAGCCGGGGTCGATGGTCTGATTGAGTTCCGGGTTGGGCTTGAGCGCCAACGCTCGCAACCCCGCCGAGTCGGGCTCGGTGAAGTCGACGTTGAGGCCGATCTTGCGTTGCATCTTGTTGGTGTCGCGCACCTGATCGGACTGCACGAGAGACAGGACGATGCCGCTCTCGCCGGCTCGGGCCGTGCGCCCGGAACGGTGAACGTATGCCTTGTGGTCTTCCGGCGGGTCGTAGTGGACGACGAGGGCCACACCATCGACGTGGATACCCCTGGCAGCCACGTCTGTGGCCACCAAGGCCTGGACCCGGCCCTTGGCGAAGTCGTTGAGTGCCCGGGACCGCTGCCGCTGGCTGCGGCCGCCATGAATGGTCTCGGCCTTGACTCCATCGCGGCCGAGTTGCTTGGCCAGACGGTCGGAGCCGTGGCGGGTGCGGCAGAAGATGATGGCCGGCCATACTGCGTTGACAGCGTGGGATGTCACTCCGGCGCGGTCGGACTTGTCGACCTTCCAGAACGCGTGGTGGGCCGAGGTGATGTCGGGGGTTTCCTCACCGACTTCGTGGCGCACCGGGTCGGTCTGGTAGTCACGGGTGAGTTTGGCGATGTCGCCGTCGAGGGTGGCCGAGAAAAGCACCGTCTGGCGTTTCGGGGAGGTCTGGTCGAGGATGCGGCGAACCGCGGGCATGAAGCCCATGTCGGCCATGCGGTCGGCCTCGTCGAGGACCACCTTGTCGACATTGGAGAGGTCGACGTGACGTGAGGCGATCAGATCCTCGAGCCGCCCGGGGCAGGCAACGAGGATCTCGACGCCGCGGCGCAATGCCCTGATCTGACCCTCGTATCCGACGCCGCCGTAGACGGAGTGGATTCGGACCGGGCCGGAGAAGGTGGAAATCTCGTGGGTGATCTGCTCGGCGAGCTCGCGGGTGGGGGCCAGCACCAGCGCACGGGGGCGTTTCGGCTCGGCGGGTTTGACCCCGGCCACGAGCGGGATACCGAACGCGAGGGTCTTGCCGGAACCGGTGGGGGCTCGGCCGCACACATCGCGGTTGGACATGGTGTCGGCGAGGGTTGCGGCCTGGATCTCGAAAGCCTCGGTGATGCCACGCTTGGCGAGGGCATCACATATTGCTTCGGGTACGCCCAGTTGGGCGAAGGTGGGGGACATGTTGCTCCTGGCGCGCCGGACGGCGCGCGGGTCTGGGTTCGGTACGCCGCGTGATTTCCGCGCGGTCGGGATTCTCTCGGGGTGGTTCACCTGACTG
>CAZDYO010000111.1:0-7132 GCA_964509555.1 uncultured Acidimicrobiales bacterium | reverse complement strand
GTCAATGATCTGTCGGCGGGCGACGACACCAGGTTCGTGATCACCCTCAAGCGCGACGCCAATCCGGAGGTCGTACTCAACAAGCTCTGGAAATACACCCCTTTGCAGTCGAGTTTCGCCATCAACATGGTGGCGCTCGTCGATGGCGTTCCGCGAACGCTCACGCTTCGCGACGCGCTGGTCGCATATGTGAAGCATCAAATCGAGGTCGTCACCCGACGTTCCCAATACCGCCTCGACGAGGCCCAGCGTCGTCTTCACATAGTGGAGGGGTTGATCAAGGCTCTCGATCTGATCGACGAGATAATCGCGGCGATTCGTGCCAGCAGCGATCGGGCCGAAGCCCGCGTGTCGCTGATGGCCGAGCCGTTCGAGTTCTCAGAAGTGCAGGCCAACCACATCCTCGAGATGCAACTGGTCAGGCTCACCCGTCTGGGCCGCGAAAAGCTCGAGGAAGAAGCTGCCGAACTGCGAGCGAGAATCGACGAGCTCGAAGCAATTCTGGGCGACGACCAGAAGCTCAGGGCAGTGATCACCGAGGAGATAAGCGTCATTGGTGAGAAGTTCGTCGAGCCGCGTCATTCAAGCCTCGAGATCGATCCCGGCGAGTTCGACATCGAAGACCTGATCGACGACGACGACCTGGTGTTCACCATGTCGGCATCTGGTTATGTCAAGACCGTGCCTGCAGACGAGTTCCGTACCCAGGGACGCGGTGGTAGGGGAGTGGCCGGTGCCAAGCTCAAGGACGAAGACACCGTCACACATCTGATCCAGACCACGGCACATTCGTATCTGTTGTTCTTCTCCACCCGAGGCCGGGTCTACCGCCTCAAGGCCCACGAGATACCGGTGTCGTCGCGCACCGCGCGCGGCACGGCGATCGTCAACCTTCTTCCGCTGCAGGACGGTGAAGACATCACGGCCATCATCGACACCCGCGACTACGAGACCAATCGTTACTTGTTCTTCGCCACCGCCAAGGGTCGAGTGAAGAAGACCCGCTTCAACGCCTACGACTCGTCACTGCGCGCCGGTCTCATAGCCATCAAGCTCAACGACGACGACGAACTCGTCGAGGTGGTTCCCACCAACGGCATCTTCGACATCCTGCTGTCGACCCGCATGGGCCAGACCATCCGGTTCAGCGAGGATCAGGTCCGTGAGATGGGTCGCAACGCCGCCGGTGTCAAGGGCATCCGGTTCAAGAACGAGTCCGACTCCCTGGTCGGCTGCGATATCGCCCGCGAGGGAGCCACACTCCTCCACATCACGGAGTTGGGATACGGAAAGCGAACCCCGGTCGGGGAATACCCCCGCAAGGGCCGTGGTGGCATGGGTGTCCGGGGCATAAGAATGATGCCGGGTCGCGGTGAAGTGGTCGGAACTCTCATCGTGGACGATGAGGACGAGGTTCTGGCAGTCACCCGCAACGGTGTTCTCATCCGAACCCGAGCCGGAGACATCTCCGTGCAGGGGCGGTCCGCCAGTGGCGTCAGGGTGATGAGCCCCGACAACGATGATGTGGTTGCTTCGATCGCTTTGGCGAGAGTCTCCGAAGAAGACCCCGAGCCAGACGACCAAGGCGACGCCGGCAACGAGACCGATCAGGGAGACGAACCCGCAACCGACCCGGTCGAACACGACTGAGTCACCCTCGTATACATCACTTCCCCCAAACCGAAATCCCGGTAGTGGAGGTGATGCGTGAGTCGCGCAAGTTCTGGATCCGAGCAGCCAATCGATGAGGCCGGCCAGGCCCTTCCCTTGATGGCGTTGGTGCTGATGGTGGCAATAGCGGCGATTCTGGCTCTGGTCAGAATCGGTGGCGCACTCGACGATTCCGCGCGGGCGCGAACCGCTGCCGATGCCGCGGCGCTCGCCGGAGCAGTCGACGGTCGTCGGGCGGCCGAGAGCATGGCCGAACAAAACGGCGGCACGCTCGTCAAGTTCGTGCAACGTGGTGAGATGGTCGACGTGAAGGTTCGTGTGGGCGATGCCAGTGCCGACGCACGCGCCGGTGCTCGTGTGGAATGGAAGGCTCGCCCCGGGGGATGATGTTGCGTGGTCGCTGACATACGCACGACGCTGGGCTCGTCTCCCTTCGATGGTCGCGCGTTCCGATGGCGCATGGGGGTCAGGACACTCGACCCATCCGAATGGTTGCAGATCGACGAGGACCGCGAAATCGACCTACTTGAAAAAGAATCCGTGTTGGGGTCGTGCTACGACGAGGTCGTGGCCTTCGACGCTGCCGACGGTGTTGCCGAGTCGGAGGTGTTCGACCTGACGATGAAGGCCCTGGAAGCGCGGGGGCTCCTGCCGAGATCCAAGCTCCACCACCATCCCGTGGTCGAGGCGGCCAGGAACATTCAAGAGGATGTATGCATCCTCGAGAGGCGGCGGGAGGAGTGGGTTCTCACCGCCGGAGTGGTCTGCTTCCCCACACGTTGGAGTCTCGCTGACAAGATCGGTCTTCCGATCCGGGAGATACACCAGCCGGTTCCGGGGATCGAGTCCATCTCGCCCACCATTGATCGTTTCTTCGACCGGATGAACCGGGGTTCGTTGGTGGTACGGACAAACTGGTCGCTGACCGACGATCCCTCGTTGAGGCTGGAGCCGCAGCCGAATCGCGGCCCGGTCACGTTCCCGGACGACCCGTCCTCGGAGATCTGGCTGAGAGTCGAACGACAGACGATCCGCAAGCTTCGGGCCAGCGGAGCGATCTGTTTCACGATCAGAGTGCATCGTTGGGCGCTCGGTGATGCGATCAAGCAACTTTCGGCAAGGACGATGGCGAGCAGTCTGGCCGCCATCCCGATCGACGTCGCCGAATACAAGGACATCGAAGGAATGAGAAAGGGTCTCATCAAATGGTTGACACGGTTGTGAGGAGGCCCATGCATCGGCGTCGCCTACACTTGCCGGGTGCCGGATCCGACTGAGATCCGCCGAACACGACTGATGACCAATCTCCCCGATCAAGAAGACGACCTTCTCGCCACCCCCAGCGGTGCCGATTGGGTGATGCCCACCGACGAGCCCGACATCGTGGCCGATGCGTCCGAGCCGGTCCCGGTTCCCCAGATTCCGATTGAGACACCTCCGGCGGTTCCGGTGGTGAAGGTGGCGCCCATCGCCAAGCCGTCGTTCATCGACCGTCGAGTGGCCGGCAAGCTGAGGGCCCGCCGGGTGAGGCGTCTCGTTCGCCATGTTGAGCCGTGGTCGGTGTTGAAGATCTCACTCATCTTCTATTTCTGCCTCTGGGGCATAGGCCTGATCGCCGGTGTGATCCTGTGGAGCCTGGCAGTGGGATCAGGCACCATCGACAATGTCGAGAACTTCATACAGAAGCTTTTTGCTCTCGACAGTTTTGCGTTCAATGCCGATCAGATCTTCAGGGCCAGTGCCATCGGTGGCCTGGTTCTCGTGGTGGCGGGTGCCGGTTTCACCGTCCTGATGGCTGTTCTGTTCAACCTCATCAGCGATGTCACGGGCGGAATCAGAATCACGGTGGTCGAAGAGGAAACGGCCCGGCCCCGTCCCAAGCGGATTCGACCGCGCCCAGGTGTGCTGCGGCGCAATTTGGCCCCTCCGGTCGAACCCGTGGCGCCTACCGCCCCGGGAGTCACCCAATACCCGATGGAACCCGAGCCGGTGGGCGGGATTCCGATGCCCGACGACTTCATCGGAGATGCAGATTCAGAGGTGGCGACCACCTCGGACGACCTGTAGCGTGATCGCCTCACGGGGCTATAGCTCAGTTGGTTAGAGCGCACCCCTGATAAGGGTGAGGTCGCTGGTTCGACTCCAGCTAGCCCCACGTTCCGTGAGCCACAAGACTTCCACGTATCGGAGGAAATCATGGGTGGTGGTCTTGTCACTCTGATCCGTAGAAGCATGGTTGCCATCGGTGCCGGCGTGGCCGTTGCCGCGGCCATCAGGGTTCGTGGTAGCGGTGGTGTACCTCCGCAAACTGGTGGCTGGCGCGAGTTGCGCGGCGACGATCTACGCTGAGGATCGACCAATGGATGCACCATGCGAGTGATGGTCGTGGGAGCCGGGGCCACCGGTGCGCGCGCCGCTCGGCAATTGAGATCGTCGGCCGGCATCACCAGCGTGCGTGTACACGACACCGACTCTGAACGAATGCGTCGGGTGGCCAGATCGCTTGGTGCCGGCGTCGAGACTGCCGATACATCCGAAATGACCGCCGATCTCGATGCTGTTGTGCTGGCCACCCCATCGGGATCACAGACCGTGTTGGCCCGGGCGGCCCTCGGGGCCGGCCTTCCGGTGGTGACCACATCCGACGATCTGTCAGAGGTGCGGCGACTCCTGGCGCTTGATCAGGAGGCCAGGTACCGGAACGTGCCCTTGATCGTCGGAGCCGGGTTCATGCCCGGGCTCACCTGCCTGCTGGCACGTCACGCTGCTGCCGAGTTCGACGAGGTCGATGAGATCCACGTAGCGAAGGTGGGTGCGGGTGGCCCTGCTTGTGCCCGCCAACACCACAGGGCCCTCAGTTCGAGTGGCCTCGACTGGCGCGACGGAAGATGGACCCGTCGCTCCGGAGGATCGGGCCGGGAGCTGGCCTGGTTCCCCGACCCGGTGGCCGGTCACGACTGCTATCGCGGGGCCCTGCCCGACTCCCTGCTCCTCGTGCCGGCGTTTCCGGGGGTGAGCCGGGTCACCGCCAGGATCGGCGCCACTCGTCGCGATCGTCTCACATCTCCATTCCCGATGATGTGGAAACCACATCCCGAGGGGGGCACGGGCGCGGTGCGAGTCGAGATCCGGGGACTTGTCGGCACCGAGCGAAAGGTTTCTGTGCTCGGAGCGGTGGAACGCCCAGCCGTGGCTGCCGGCGCGGTGGCTGCCACGGCGCTCATGTGTGTCGTCAAGAAGGGGTGTCGCTCGGGCGCCTACGGGATGGCCGAGGTCGACGATCATCTTTCGATCCTTTCCGATCTCCGCTCCAGGGGTGTGCGGCCAATGAAGTTCGAAGGGCTGTCGATCTTCACCTGATGGGGCAATTGGCCTCTTGTCCGGCCGTCCGAAAGTCACTCGGCGTTGGTGACGCCTGGTGCTGAATCAGGTCGCGTGTCCTATCAAGTGGCCTTGCGAACGTGCCGATCATTCAATCTGTACGGCCCTTCGTGGGTCTTCTGACGCCTTTTTCGGAAATTCCCTAAAGGTGTGATCAAAAGCTGCCGAAACGATCTTCGCTGGAAGAAACTCGACCACAGGGGGTCGAGCTACAGCACTAGAAGGGGAGACATCGGGGCGATGGATCAGGGTGACAGGACACGACCAGCCAGGCGGCGCAGGGTTCGAAAGGCGAACACGAGGCCAGAGGCAGGGGCAGGGTCCATTGAACCCGAACTCGCCGAGATGATCGAGACCAACCTTCCGTTGGTCAAGCACATAGTTTTCCAAGTGGCGGTCCACTTCCCCCGTCATGTCGATCGCGATGATCTGGCTCGTGCCGGCGCATTGGGGCTGGTCGAGGCGGCCCGTCGATACGACGAGAGCCGGGGCGTCCCCTTTGAGCGGTTCGCCGCCCAACGCATTCGCGGGGCGATCCTCGACTCGGTGAGGGCGGCAGACTGGGCGCCACGCTCCGTCCGTAATTTGGCCCGCAAGCTTGAGGGTACCGAGCAACGCCTGGCCACCGAGTTGGGCCGAATTCCGACCAAGGAAGAAATGGCCGAGGCTCTGGGTATGAGCCGGAGCGAGCTCCACCGTCTTCAGGATCGAATGTTCCGATCGGTGGTGCTGGCCCTCGAACACGAGACAACCGATGAGGTCGAAAAGGACCTCACGCTGGTCGATGTGTTGATCGACCACAGTTCGATCGAGCCTTCCAGCGAGCTCGAGACGCGGGAACTCCACTCATATCTGCGTGACGCGATCTCGCTGTTGCCGGAACGCCACCGATTTGTGGTTATCGGCTACTTCCTGGAGGGTCGCACCTCCCAGGATCTTGCCGACTTCCTCGGGGTGACCGAGTCGAGGATCTCGCAGCTGAGGTCCGAATCCCTGTTGATGCTCAAGGAAGGCATCGAGTCGCAGTATGTGGGGCGCCTACCGGAGCCGACTGACGTAACCGGTCGTGTGGCCCGCCGAAAGGCCGCCTATGCCAAGGGGATTGGCGAAGCTACCCGATTCGGCGACCGCATGGAGCTGGTGAATCTGATCGAATCGGATGCGCCCGCCATATCGGCGATGGGCTTCTAGAGAACTCCCTGGGGCAGGTCGGCTGCCAGCAGATCAAGAATCGGCTGGTGGAGGTGTCCATTCGTGGCCACCCCGGATCCACCCCGCCAGCCGGGTTGGCCGGTCGTGTTGGTGAATTCACCACCTGCCTCGGGAATGATCACCGCCATCGGGGCTATGTCCCAAGGATGGGCCTGCGGGTCGACCATCGCCTCGGCCCGGCCAGTGGCCACCAGGGCGTAGCCGTAGGCGTCACCCCAGGTACGCACCACGCAGTCGCTGTCGAGAACGTTGATGAGAGATTGCCGGCGCCAGTAGCTGGTGCCGCTTGTGCACAGGTAGGCGCCCGAAAGCTCGTCGCGACTGCTCACACGGCAGGTCGCTCCGTTGTGGGTGGCGCCGAGACCCCGGCCGGCAGCCACAACCTCCCCGAGAGCGGGCAGATTTATCACACCCACCGCCGGCCCGGCCTCGTCGATGAGAGCGATCAGGTTGCTGTAGAGCGGCACCCCACGGGTGAACGCCTTGGTACCGTCGATCGGATCTATCACCCATGTGCGACCGGACGACCCGCTGGTGTCGGGATGCTCCTCACCGAGAACGGAGTCCTCCGGGAAACGATCGGCTATGCGGTCGCGAATCAACTTCTCGGCGGCGAGGTCGGCTGCGGTGACCGGGGTTCCGTCGGACTTGTGGTCGATTGGCAGCAAATCGGTGGCGAACCACTCGAGTGTGAGACGGCCCGCCTCCAGGGCCATGTCGATGGCGAATTCGACCAGGGCCGGATCGGTGGGCCTGGATTCGGAACCCGAACCGGAAATCACGATGTGGACCGCGGTGGTCGGGGAACGAACGGGGATGTGCGTTCGACGTAGTCGGCGTACCCGGGTTTGCGTGTGGACAAAGACCG
>CAZDYO010000110.1:0-7158 GCA_964509555.1 uncultured Acidimicrobiales bacterium | reverse complement strand
AGGGACCGATTCGGCCTCTCATCCGACGATCTGGCCACCATCGCCGGTTGGGCCGAATCCACCAACGTCAAGTGGGGTCTCAATCCCCAACACCGGGAACACCACGGCCTTCCGAGCTCTCTCACCACCAACACCTGGCAGGCCACCGTCGATCAACTCCTGGTCGGTTCCACCGTCATCTCCACCGACTCGAACCTGGCCATCGGCGGGGTGGCCGCCGAGGGTATCGAGGGGACACTCACCGATTTGGCCGGCAAGCTGGCAGAGATCATCGGACGCCTGTCGCAGGTGTCCACGGCCACCGCCGACACCCGTTCCGTCGACGATTGGGTTGAGTTCCTGATCACCACACAGGAGTCTCTCCTTGCCGCGCCACGGGGCCAGGAATGGCAAGTCGACAATCTGAGGGTGATTCTCGACGGGCTCGCCGAATCCGCAAAGCACGGTTCCGGCCCGGGCCCCACGGACCTCACCTTCGACGACTTCAGACGAGTCGTCTCGGGCAGTCTCGAAGGCAGTTCCGGCCGCCCGGACTTCTTCCGGGGTGGGATAACCATCACCTCCATGCGGCCCATGCGCTGGATCCCCCATCGTGTGATCTGCCTGATAGGGGTCGACCAAAGCGCTTTCACAAACCGATCGTCCGACGGCGACGATCTCATCGCGCTGTCTCCGACCCTGGGAGATTTCGACTCTCAGGGCGAGTCCCGTCAAGCCATGCTCGAGGCGGTGCTGGCTGCCGGCGACAACCTCCTGATCTTTCGCAATGGCCACGACGTGAGGACCAACGTCGAAATCCCGCGGCCGACTGTGCTTGAAGAACTGCTCGATGCACTTGCCGACGGGCAGCCGCCGGAGTTGTCAGTCGAGTTTCGCGAGTCCTTCGAGATCCGTCATCCCCGCCAGGTGTTCGATGATCGTTACTTCACCAATGGCGGAATCCTTCCCGGCAGAGTGGCGGGATTCGACCCCAACGCGTTCCGTGGGGCACAAGCCAGGCGGTCCCGAGGGTCCACGATCCCCATTAAGCGGCCACGTCCCGGGCCCCGAGATTCCCCGACACTGATAGAGCTGGCCGACGCTCGGTCGCTGCTCGGCAATCCGGCGCGATACCACACTGACCATGTGCTGCAGTTGCGGCTTCCACGTGCCACCGAGCCGCTGTCAGCCATGATGCCGATTGCCCCGTCGGGCCTCGACCGCTGGACACTCGGCGACAGCATGATCGATGCCGCGCTGGCCAGGCCCGACAGGTCTGTCGACGATTTGATCAACCAATTCGCGGCGTTCGAGGCCCACAAGGGATCCTTGCCTCCGGGTGGGCTGGGGGTCGCCCACCGATCGGCAGTTGGGGCCGTCACCCGCGAGATCCTCGACAGCGCCGAGAATCTCGGGGTCGGGCGCGGGCCCGCCTCCGACGCCGCCATCGACATCGAACTGGGAGATGGGTCTCGCCTTGTGGGTATGACCCCCATCCGGCTTCGCCAACCGAATCCGGGCCCGGCGATCGTCAGCTATTCGCGGTGGAAAGCCCAGCATCTGGCCAATACCTGGTTCGATCTCATGTGCCTGGTGGCCACCGATCCCAACACCGCATGGCGAGCAATCACCATCAACCCGATCGATCCCAAGGAACCCAAGGGTGTCGAAGCATGGGTCATCGTTCCCCGAGCCGAAAGCCCCGAAGACCGTCGCACCGGTGCGATTTCGTCGATCGACACCGTTGTCGAGTGCCTGTCGGCCACTCTCGTCGACCCGATTCCCCTGTTCCCTGAGGTGTCGCGGGGTTTCTACATCGAGACACATCCCGAAAGTGATCTCGCAATGCCGGGTACCTTCGGATCGACCAGGGGCGGAAGCAAGTTCGACATCAACGACAAGTGGCTTGGCTCCGACTACAGCTCCGGAGACAGAACAGATCCATCCAACTTCCTGCTGTGGGGAGAGTACGAGCTTGACGATATTCGCAACCTCCCGGGCAATGCCGCACAGGTATGGGCCGACAAGCTGTGGGGCGCCATCGACGATTCCATCGTGATCATCAGGGCCGGGATGGGGTCATGACCAACCATCAGTCCCCCACCAAGGTGTTCAGTTTCGCGGATCCCCCACCACAGGGTCGCCTCGCAATCGAGGCCAGTGCCGGCACCGGCAAGACATTCACTCTCGCCGGGCTGGTCACCTTGCTCATTGCCGAGCGCGGAGTTCCCATCTCGGAGATTCTGGTGGTCACATTCACCCGGGCCGCCACCAACGAACTCCGATCGCGCGTGCGCCGTCGCATGGTCGACACCATGCAAGAGCTCCAGTTGGGTGAGTCCGACGACCCCATCACCGCCCGACTCCTCCACAATCCGAATCCGCACCATTTGCCGAATCTGCGGCAGGCGATTTCCGACTTCGATTCGGCAACCATCACCACCATTCATGGTTTCGCCACCCAGGTGCTCGGCACTCTCGGTGTCATGTCGGGGACAGATCCCGACGCCCGCCTGGTCGACAACACCTCCGATCTTGTCTCACAGGTGTGCGCCGACCTGTTGGCCGGTCAGGCGGCCGATGGTGTCGACCCGACTTGGCTACCGCCACTCAACGCGCTCACGCTGGCTGTCGAGAAGATCCTCGAGATTCCCGGGATCGCTGTCGTCCCCGATCCCAGCGATGAATCGCTCCACCCTCAGGCTCGCACCATCACCTCGTTGGCTCTCGAGGCCGCCGGGATGGTGCATTCCCGGCGGGAGGCATCGTCCACCATGAGCTTCGACGATGTTCTGGTACGACTGCGCGACTCGATCACGGGGCCAGGCGCAGATTCCGTTGTGGCCGCACTGCGCGGCCGGTTCAGTGTGGCGTTGATCGACGAATTCCAAGACACCGATCAGGTCCAATGGCAGATCTTTCGGACCCTGTTCGGTACGCCCGAGTCCAAGACCACACTCGTTCTCGTGGGCGACCCAAAGCAGGCGATCTATTCGTTCCGTGGTGCCGACATCAACACCTACCTCGAGGCGGTCCACTCCAGTGGCGACTCCGCTGTTCAACATCTGGCACTGTCAACCAACTGGCGCTCCGACGGTGCCATGCTTTCGGCCCTTGAAGCCTTGCTCAACGGAACCACGTTCGGCAACCCGACCATTGCTTTCCAGCCAGTCGAAGCGTCGTCCGACCACGAAGATCTGCGAATGCGCAACTCGGACGGTGGACCGATCCCCGCCTTGTCGATTCGCCTCGCAATCGGCCCCGATATCGAGAGAACCAAGACCGGCATAAAGACCGACGCGGCCCGCGAGGCCATATTCAGCGACCTCGCCTGCCATATCGGTGGGCTGCTCACCGATGCGATGATTCCAGATCAGTCCGACCTGTCCGCCTCGCGACGGGTCACCCCATCCGACATCGCGGTGCTCGTTCGCAGACGCGCCGACGGAGAGCGAATCCAGCAGCGACTCCGCGACCATGGCATCCCGGCCTTGCTGGCTCGGGGGGCAAGTGTCCTCGAGTCTGAGGCAGCCAGGCAGTGGCGGCTATTGCTTCACGCGATGGCACGGCCGTCCGACCCGGCCCGAGCTCGCAGCTACGCCATCAGTTGGTTTGGTGGTCGCGACATCGAATGGATTCGCGACGCTCCCGATGAACAGATCGCCGAGCTGCAGGACTCACTTCGTGACTGGTTCGACATCCTGTCCGAGTCGGGTCTTGCAGTTGCGTTCGGCCGAATCAAGGAAGCCACCGGGGTCACGGCTCGGGTTCTGGGTCATCCATCCGGCGACCGCGAGATCACCGACCTGGACCATGTGGCCGAACTTCTCCACAACGCGTTCAACGCCGGGGCACTCAGCCCGGCGGCACTCTTGGCATCACTCGATGTCGAACCCGAGTCCGACGCGGACTCCGAAGTCGATGGCGACATCACCTCCCGGCGGGTCGAGTCCGAAGCCGATGCCGTGCAGATCCTCACGGTCTGGGTGTCGAAGGGGCTTGAGTTCCCCATCGTTTGCGTGCCCACACTGTGGACTAACCCTCCGGGCATGAAAGCTGTCGAGTACCACGACCCTGCAACCGATCAGCGGACGTTCGACATCGTGTCGGCTCTGCCCGGTAGCTCACAGCATCCCCCAAAAGCCTGGCCCGACAGGAAGACCGCCCAACTGCGGCGAGATCTCGCTGCCGCCGAATCCACCGCCGAGAGTCTTCGGCTCATGTATGTGGCCCTGACTCGAGCGCGCCACCACACGGCTGTCTGGTGGTCCAAACCAACCAAGAATTCCAAGGTCGGCCTATCCAGAGCCCTGTTTGGTCCGGAGATTGCCCTGACCGATCCGGTCACACTGCCGTCCGACGACGATCTTGTCGCTCGACTTCAGCCGCTCATCGATCGGGGAGCTGGCAACATCGAGGTTGTCGTCCATGGGGTCGATCCGGCCCAAGCAGTCGATCCAACCCGGTGGCAGGAAACCGCCGACGGGGGCAGCCCACCGGCGCTGGCGCTGGCCGAGTTGCGACGCGTCCCGGATCGCCACACGAATCGCTGGTCGTTCAGCGCCATCGTCAATCAGGTCGACTACCACCCCGATCCCCACGACACCTCAATGTCTGATCGTGGCGCATCCGACGAACGCGAAGACGGCTTGGTGGCCAGGGGTTCCGGGGTGTCATCGGCAGGGATCGTGTCCCCTTTGGCCACGCTGCCGGCCGGGGCCTCGTTCGGCACTCTTGTCCACCATGTTCTCGAAGACATCGACTTCACATCACACCGACTGGGTGATGATCTTCGGGAGTCCGTGATCAACCACACGCGATTCCGTTCGGTCGATCTCAGACCGGTCATTCCTGATGGCGCCACCACATCCGACGGCATCCATCTGCTGGTCGACGGGCTGGCGACCGCAATTCGATCGCCGTTGGGTCCGCTGTTCGACGGCGCCCGTCTTCAAGATGTCGCCAGGGCCGACCGGCTCGATGAGATGTCGTTCGAACTGTTGTTGGGCGATCGGGATCGGCACCCGTCCGACCGTGAGATCGGCGCCATCATCGTCGACCATCTGCCGCCCGACGACCCGTTGCGGCCGTGGGCCGCTGGTCTGGCCGACGGTGCCTTCGGGGTTGAGTTGGGCGGCCATCTCACTGGCTCAATCGATGCGCTCATCCGCGTGGTCTCTGCCGACGGTGCGTCGAGATTCGTGGTGGTCGACTACAAGTCGAACCGACTCCACGATCCATCCGGACCGCCGAAACTCGGCGACTACTCCCAGTCCACCATGGCTTCAGCCATGGCCCACCACCACTACGGGCTGCAGGCGCTGTTGTATTCGGTGGCCGTTCACCGCTATCTACGATGGAGGCTGCCTGAGTACGACCCGACCATCAACCTCGGTGGGGCCGCCTATCTGTTCGTGCGCGGGATGGCCGGGCCCGAGGTCGCCCACCACGACTCGATCCCCGAAGGTGTCTTCACTTGGCGAATCCCACCGGCCCTGGTCGTTGATCTGAGTGATCTGTTGGCAGGCTCACCGCGATTCGAACAGGGGAACATGCCCTCATGACCTCCGATCTGCGACTCATCAGGCCCTTTCTCGCCAACGGGCTGATCACACAATCAGAGGTACAACTCGTCACCACGATCGCGAGGCTGCAACCCCAAGCCACCGCTGGTTCGCTACTCGCCCTGGCGATCACATCACGAGCGGTGCGCCTCGGTCACGCATGTATCGACCTTGGCGACATGGTCGAGATCCACCAGATGCTCTCATCGGAGTCGATCGACGGCGGATCAGCAATCGAATCTGATCTTTCGTGGCCCGATCCGGCTGAGTGGATCGAGGCCCTGATCGACAGCCCGATCGTGGCCACTCCCGACACCTTCCTCGACGAACCGCTGCGCCCTCTCGTGCTCGATCATGGTCGCCTCTATCTTCAGCGTTACTTCTGCCACGAGACCCGCGTCGCCGAAGAGTTGCTGCGACGGAGTCGAGCAACACGACCCGACATCTCTTCGGCCGAGATGCTCGATGAGCTGTTCGACCCCGAGGTTTCCGGCGACAATCCCCAGCGGCGCGCTACCGAACTCGCGCTCGGGGGCGGGCTCACCATCATCACCGGCGGGCCGGGAACCGGGAAGACCTGGACCATCACCAAGATCCTGATCGGTGCCACCAAGCTCGCTGCCCGCAACAACTCCACCATTGCCATAGCCATGGCCGCGCCCACCGGGAAGGCCGCGGCCCGCATCAACGAGTCGGTGATCGCCTCCCTCCACGAAATGCCTTCGCCCCCCGTTGCCACCACGATCCACGCCCTCCTCGGGTGGGCACCCGGCGGAGCGTTCCGCCACGACCACACGAATCCCCTGCCACACGATCTTGTCATCATCGACGAGACCTCAATGATCTCGCTGTCGCTCATGGCCAGCCTGCTCGACGCAATCAGGCCCGATTCGTCGGTGGTCCTGGTCGGAGATCCCGATCAGCTCACCAGTGTCGAGGTTGGCACCGTGTTGAGCGACATCGTCACTCCCACCGGAGAGTCGTCTCTCGAATCCCGAATGGTGAAGCTGACCCGACCTCACCGGTTTGGGGCGGGGTCAGCCATCGCCTCGTTGGCCTCGGCAGTTCGATCCGGCAACCTCGAGTCAGCCACCGAACTCCTGGTCGAGCGTTCCCCGACCATCCGGCCGTCTGATGGCGACCAACCGTCCCTCGAGTGGATCCGACCAGATGAGACGGCGCGAATCGACCGGCTGATGGGCGAAGTGATCGAATCGTCGATCTCCATGGCCCGGGCCGCTCTGCGCGGCGATGCCCAGGGGGCGCTGTCGGCGGCCGCCCACACCAAGGTCCTCGCCGCCACGCGAATGAACCAGTTCGGCGTCCACCATTGGAGCGACATGATCGAGTCAGCGGTGGTCTCGAGGGTTCCAGGAGTCGACAACTCAAGACGATGGTTCGTGGGCCGGCCGGTGATGGTCACCGCCAACGACAGAGTGAACCGTGTAGCCAATGGCGACACTGGGGTCGTGGTCGACCGCGGCGACGGGCCGGCCGTCGCGTTCCCCGGTGGCGGTGGCCCTGATTCACCCGACGACGTCCGCTTCCTGCCCACATCGCGCCTGGCCGAGGTCGAGTCGTGGTGGGCCATGACCATCCACAAGAGTAGATCGGA
>CAZDYO010000109.1:0-7191 GCA_964509555.1 uncultured Acidimicrobiales bacterium | reverse complement strand
GGTGATGAGCAGGACGGCGAGCACGGCGGGAAGGAGCCCCAGTTCGCCGGCACTGAAGTTGAGCACCCGATTGGCTCGGTAGACGAGAAACATGCCCATGGTGACCAGCGCGGTGATCAGGCCGAGCACACATCCCTGGAGGATCGAGCCGAGGGGTGCCGGGAACAGGACCTGTTGCACCAGTATCAGAACCGTGGGCCACAGCAGCCAACCGATTGTGATTCCGGCGGTTGCCGCCGATCCTCGATGTTCCACCGTGGCAGTGTGACATATCTCATATCGATGGTCAGATCCGCTGGTGAGGAAGTCGATCCGGGACGGTTAGCCACGGGTCGCTGGATAGCCTGCCCAGACCATCAATGCTTGGAGCCGTGATGTCCGTACTCGATGAACTGATTGCCGAACGTGGGTTCCTGGTGATCGACGGAGCAATGGGCACCGAGTTGTTCTCACGCGGTCTCCCGGCCGGTGAGGCCCCCGAACGTTGGAATCTCGATGAGCCGGAGCGGGTGCGCGATGTGCATAGCGCCTACATCGAGGCCGGTTCCGACATCGTGCTCACCAACACGTTCGGCGGCACCAGGTTCCGTCTGGCGCTGCATTCCCTCGATGATCGAGTTTTCGAGATCAATGAGGCCGCGGCACGCAACGCCCGGGTCGCTGCCGACGCCGCCCCACGCCGGGTGTTGGTGGCAGGATCGATGGGGCCATCGGGTGAACTGATCGCACCGTTGGGTTCGCTTGAGCCGGGCGATGCCCAGGCGGGTTTTGCCGAGCAGGCTCGGGGACTCGACGCCGGTGGTGCTGACATACTCTGGATCGAGACCATGAGTTCACTCGAGGAGGTCGAGGCCGCTGTGCGGGGCGCCCAGGAAGTATCCGATCTTCCGATCACCGTCACTTTCAGTTTCGACACCGCAGGTCGCACCATGATGGGGGTCACGGGAGCGCTGGCGGCCAAGCGTCTGGTCGAACTGGGCGTCTCGGCAATAGGTGCGAATTGTGGCAGCAACCTGTCCGACACCGAGGCGGCGTTGGCCGAGATTCGTGCAGCTGCGCCGGGTGTTCCGGTGATTTCCAAGGCCAACGCCGGGATTCCGGAGTGGCATGGAGCCGAGTTGGCCTACAGCGGCACTCCCGAGGTGATGGCGGCCCACGCCCACCGCGTCCGCTCCTGCGGTATCGACATAATCGGCGGATGCTGCGGCAACGGCCCGTCACACATCGCGGCCATCCGTGGAGTCCTAGACGGAACCATCGACATCCCCGATGTCGAGGCCCCGCCCGTTCCCGACAGACCCGCCTCGGATGGGGTTCGACGCCCGAGGCGCGGCGGTCGCCGAGCCGGTCGGGCATGAGGATTTGCTCGTGACCTCCGACAGGTCGGCAGGAGTCATTGGGGCGATGTTCGTTTCTGCCGGTGTGGCACACTTTGTCCGCCCCGCCTTCTTCGAGTCCATCATCCCCGGATGGGTGCCCAACGCACCTCTGGTCAACAAAGTGTCGGGCGCGGCAGAAATTGCGTTGGGAGCAGCGATGATCCCGCGTTCCACTCGTCCCGCCGCGGCCAAGGGACTGCTTGTGCTCCTGCTTGCCGTCTTTCCGGCCAATATCGACATGGCGATCCACGACGTCGATGTGAGGCCCGATGAACACGGCGACCTCCGGCGCGTCGAGGCCGCCGGCACCGGCCCTCGTAATTGGATTCGATTGCCGTTCCAGTTCCTGATCATGCGCTGGGTGAGCTCCCACATGCGTCGGCCACCGGTGCAGTCGAACACGGTTGTTCGACAGGTGGCTCAGTAGCTGCGGGGGAGCCCCATCACATTCTGGGCCACGAAGTTGAGGGTCATTTCCTGGCTGATGGGCACCGTGCGTTGGATTCTGGCTTCCCGCCAGTAGCGCTCGACGTGGTACTCGGTGGCGAACCCCATTCCGCCGTGGGTTTGCATGGCCACATCGGCAGCCTTGAACGAGGCCTCGGCTGCGAGGAACTTGGCGCTGTTGGCCTGTTCCCCACAGGACAGTCCCCGGTCGTATCGCCACGCAGCTTCCTGGGCCGCGAGCCATGCTGCGTGAAGTTCGATACGGGCTCGGGCGAGTGGATGGCTGATGGCCTGGTTCTGACCGATCGGACGACCGAAGACACGGCGATCCTTCGCGTAGGCCACAGCCTTTTCGAGGGCGACCTCGCCGATCCCGATGGCCTCGGATGCGAGCAGCACACGTTCCGGGTTGAGGCCGTGGAGGATGTGGCGGAAACCCTTGCCCTCCTCACCGACAAGTCGCCATCCCTCCACCGGGAGATCGTCGTAGAAAACCTCGCAGCTGGCCACGGCGTTGCGGGCGACCTTCGGTATCGGTCGGATGTCGACGTGGTCGGGATCCAGGTCGGCCAGGAAGAGGCTGAGGCCGTCGAATCCGGAGTCGGCCTCTCCGGTGCGGGCGAGCAGCAGCACGACCTCGGATTCGAGGGCCTTCGAGGTCCAGATCTTCTGACCGGTGATCCTCCAACCGTCGCCGTCGCGCACGGCACGGGTGGAGATCTGGGAGGTGTCGGTGCCGGCGTTGGCCTCGGTGACCCCGAATGCCACATGGAGGTCGCCGACCGCGGCCCTCGGAAGAAACGTGTTCTTGAGCCGGTCGTTGCCGAACACCACCACCGGATTGAGCCCGAAAATCGTGAGATGAACCGCTGAGCAGCCGTTCATGGCCGCACCACTGGCGGCGATGGTCTTGAGAACCACGGCGGCCTCCGATATGCCCTGGCCACCGCCACCGAACTCCTCCGGTATGGCAATGCCAACCCATCCGCCTTCGGCGAGCTTTGAGTAGAACTCCCACGGAAACTCATGGCGTTGGTCGAGGTCCGACCAGTACTCGTCACCGAAGTCGGCGCATATGGCACCGACACCCTCGGCTATCAGTTCGTGGTCCTCATTGGCGGCAAAGTCCATCTCAACCCCTCTCGGCGTGGCCGAATCTACCGTGGGGCGTCGGGTCACCAAGTATCGATTTGGTGTCGTCGGCGTCGGTGGGGGTCGGTCTCCGGGCACGCTCTGAGAAGGTTGACGAGCCTCGCTCGGGTGTCAGCCGGATCAACCACGTCGTCGACCTCGTTGTGGGCAGCAGCGTTGAGCGCCTTCGAGTGGGCGTGCATCGCATCGACCTTCGCGGCAAATGCCGCTTGGCGTTCCTCCGGGTCGGTGATCAGGTCGAGTTCCCGCTTGGCCCCCAGCCGTACGGCCCCTTCGATGCCCATGCCGCTCATTTCGCCCGTGGGCCAGGAGATTGTGAGAAGAGGAGAGTGGAAGCTCCCGCCGGCCATGGCCATTGCTCCCAATCCGACCGCCTTTCGCAGAACCACGGTGGCGAACGGCACCGTGAGGCCGGCACCGACCACGTACATGCGACTGAAGTGGCGGACCTGCGCTGTCTCCTCCGCAGCGGGACCGACCATGAAGCCCGGGGTGTCACAGAGAAACACGATCGGCAGGCCGTGGGCGTCGCACAACTGCATGAAACGTGCGGCCTTGTCGGCCGCGTCGGAGTCGATTGCTCCGCCCAGATGGCCGGGGTTGTTGGCCATCACACCAACCGGGCGACCCTCGAGCCGCGCCAACGAGGTGACGATCCCAATCCCGAATTCGGGTCGAAGCTCCATGACAGAATCGACATCGGACAACAGTTCGATCGCGTCACGCACCGGGTAGACGCGCTTGCGGTTCTCCGGTACGACATCACGAAGGAGCGTCTGGTCGTGGCAGTCCCAGTCGTCGAGCGACCCCTGGAAATAGGAGAGATAGCGCTTCACGGCCGCCACAGCGGCGGCATCGTCGTCGACCAGGATGTCGACAACGCCATTGGTCGATTGCACGGTCATGGGCCCGATCTCGTCGGGCGAGAACGAGCCCAGCCCGCCCCCTTCGATCATCGCTGGTCCGGCCATGCCGAGATTGGCATCGCGGGTGGCGATGATCACGTCGCACACACCGGCCAGAGCGGCGTTTCCGGCGAAGCAGCGACCCGACACGACGGCAACCGTGGGTACGGTGCCGCTGAGTCTCGCCATCCAAGCGAATGACATCACGTTGAGGCCGGCAACGATTGGGACGTCGGTATCCCCGGGCCTGCCACCTCCGCCCTCGGCAAAAACGACCACCGGCAGGTGCAGCCGATCGGCAATGTCAAGCAGGCGATCCTTTTTCTGATGACCCCGAACCCCCTGGGTGCCGGCCAGAACCGTGTAGTCGTACGACATGACCGCACACCGGCTCCGATCGTCGGTGAACAGATCGCCGTTGACCCGGGCGAGTCCACCGACGATGCCATCGGCAGGGGTACTGGCGATCAGGTCTTCGCGGCTGCGTCGGGCGGTCTGGGCGGCATACATGAAACCGCCGTATTCCGTGAAACTTCCGGGGTCGACAAGATCGGCGAGGTTCTCGCGGGCGGTGCGACGGCCCTTGGCATGGACCCTGGCCACAGCCTCGGGCCGGGCGTCGTCGAGCAGCATGTTTCGTCGCTCGGTCACTTCGGCGAGGTCGGGTCGGATCCCGTCCGTGCCCATGTCGTCGGCACGCGAATAGCGGTGATCCGGAGGACTGTCGGCCAGGGCCCGCTGTTCGATCGACACCAGTGTGTCGCCCGGCGCGACCACCGAGCCCACCGCCACGTGGACCTCGGAAACAATACCGGTTGCGGGCGAGGCGATGAGATGTTCCATCTTCATCACCTCGACGACAGCGACGGCCTCTCCCTGTCGAATCGGGTCGCCGACTCTCACGCGGAGATCAACGACTGTGCAGGCACTGCCCGCTGATGCTCTTGCGACGTCCGACATGAATCCTCCGTGGTCGGCCTACAAGATGGCTGATGTTCACGGGTCTTGCCGAATCGAACGTGAGGGGTTGTGGCCAAGTGCACGAACGGGGATGCCCCGAAGGGGAGGGGCACCCCCGTCGTGTCTTCCGGGGTGCGATGTTGATTGGACTCAGGCCGCCGCCGGAAGGTCTCTCCCTGGCAATCGAATCACCGCCCAGCGCTCTTGGCCGACCGGGTGGACCGAAGTGGCCCCGCCCACGGCGTTCGCCATGGTGATCGCGGCCGGGTGTGAAGTCACCGTGGCCATCACGATTCCGTTGTTGTAAGGCGCCATGGACCTGTCCTCCGTTAGCGTCTGTGGGTCGAGCCGTTCGGCTCGCCGTCTGATCTGTACACGTCCGTGATCGGCAAACCGGCCGAGCTGCTGGATCGAAAAGGGTCACCGGAACCAGTGATTCGGGACCACTGCCGGGCCACCGGGACCCGGGCGGAACCGGATGGATCCGGATGTCAGAGCCAAGCTGGGTCGAATGGCCCGGTTCGGTCGCTTTGCGGCGTGTATCCGTGGCATCTACCGTTCGCTCATCCATCAATGGAGGACCAGTGAGCAGAAATCGCCGGGACGCGATTCGGATGACCGACAGTGAGGTCGAGCGTTTCATCGATACCCACAAGAGCCTCCAGGTGGGCACCATCGAAAGAGATGGCAGTGTTCACCTGTCGACACTCTGGTTCGCGGTCGTCGACTCGCGCATCGTGTTCGAGACCTACACCAAGTCGCAGAAGATCAAGAACCTCGAACGCGACAACCGAATCACGCTGCTTCTCGAGGACGGCACGGTCTATGAAAAGCTCCGCGGGGTGATGATCAAGGGAACGGCCCGTTTGGTGACAGACCCGGCTGAGGTCCATCCGTTGGCGTTGGCGGTGATGAAGCGAAACCAGCCCGACATCCCCGAGGATCTGCTGAGCGAGGCCGCCGAACACATGGCATCCAAGCGCACGGCGGTGATTGTCGAGCCGACGCGGATCGTCTCTTGGGATCACACGAAACTCGACGTCTCCTACTGAGCGACCTGAAGCAGGACCCGGGTCAGCCCAATCGCAGGGTCTCGAGAGGTTCGAGCCGGGCGGCCTTGGTGGATGGGTAGAGCCCGGCCACAACCGAGACGCCGATCGCCGCGGCCACGCCCATGAGAAGAAGGCCCGGGCGAAGGACCACCACCCAGCCGCGTGACCTCGACACGAACTCCACCACCAGGGACCCGACTCCCGCGCCTGCCATTCCGCCGAACAGGCCCACCACCACCGACTCGAGCATGAACTGCCCGGCGATGAGGCCCCGGCCATGGCCCAGGGCCCGTCGGATCCCGATCTCGGACGAGCGCTGAATGACTGAAATCGACATCACGTTGGCGATACCGACCCCTCCGACAATCAGGGCCAGGCCACCCATGAGCGCCACGATGGCCTGCAGGGTGGTGTCCGCTGCAGCCGCGGATTCAAGGGCGTCGGTGGGCACCGAGGTGTTGACCTCGTCGTTGCCGCCGAGATTGATCGCCACCGGTAGCGCTGCTTCGGTGACCAGCGTCTGGGCCGGGTCGGATCGCACGTAGAGGGTCGTGGCCTCCAAGCCGGTGTCGAAATCCCTGTCGGCGGCCTGGGGGGAGATGACCACGGCATTGTCGAGAGTGGGCTCGAGTACAACCCGATCCATCACCCCCACCACCCCGTATTTGAAACCACCAACAGAGATCGTGCGTTCGGTACCGGGAATGTACGCGAACTCATCGGCGAGTCCGGCACCGATCACCGCGGCTCGTCCGGCGGTGGATACGTCGAATGAGTTGATCCATCGGCCTGAGACGAGGCCAACATCCATCACATCGAGGAAGGCCGAGTCGGCGGCGATCACCGGAATCGGAAAGGCGGTGTAGTAGCTGTCGGCTGCAGAGTAGGGGCTGGTGACGACCCCGGCGATGTTGATCACCGCGGTCGCACTCTCGACGGTGGAAAGCGACTCCACCCTGACAACAACGTCCTCGGGGAAGGTGGGGTCCTGTGTGCCGAACGAACCGGCAGCCTCGGCCTTGATCAGGTTGGTGCCGAGCTGCGAGAGGGTCTGTTGAAGGTCGCCCTTGGCCGACTCGGTGAGGCCGACCGCGGCGACGATCGCCGATACCCCGATGATCGGCCCGAGCATGATGAGCAGAGTCCTGGTGAGTTTCGCGGTGAGGCCGCTGGACGCGACCCCCAACAAGTCTCGGATGTTGCTCATGGGAGGGTCCCCGAGGTGGATGGGTCGGACTGCCCACCGAGTGTTCCGCCGAACCCCGAAATGGTGTCGCCACGGCGGATGCTCTCCAC